>JAITKD010000145.1 GCA_031278575.1 Spirochaetaceae bacterium
CCCCCCCCCCCCCCCCCCCCCCCCCCCCCCCCCCCCCCCCCCCATGGGCACGGTAATCTTGACTGACCTCGGGCCAAAGGTCCGCGTTTTGAAGCGGGTTCTTGGAAAAACCGGTCAAAAGCCCCGGGTTTTCCCTTAAATTCAGGGAAGCTGTCCCAAAAAACTGAAGTTTTGGAACAGCCGCTAGTATAAAAAACTAAAAAAAAATTATTTACAAAAAAATATTTTGCGTTATAATTATATACAGGCGGTTTTCCCGGCCCGTTCCAAAATTCGATTGGTTTTGGAACAGTTTCGAATAAGGCTACGGTATGCGTAAGGAGGCTTTTAAATGAATTTTTCCATGGAACATCGTATGTTTTTTATAATCGGATTTGTGGTTTATATCTTCATTCTGATTGTCATCGGTATCATCAGTTCCCGAAAAAACAAGGACGGTGAGGATTATCTTCTGGCGGGACGTAAACTTCCCTTCCTGCTGCTTTTGGGAACCATCAGCGCCACCCTCATCGGTACCGGTTCCTCCCTCGGGGCGACCGCCAACGGCTTCCGTCAGGGGTGGTACGGGTCCCTTTACGGACTGGGCGGGGCCCTGGGTATGTTTGTCCTGGCGTTTTTATTCTGTACGGAGCGGGATTACAAGTTCATGACCCTTTCGGAAGAAATGCAGTTCCGTTTTGGGGGAAACAAAAAGATCCGCAATGTGATGGGGTTCTTTCTGTTTATTGCCGAAGTCGCATGGCTGGGCAACCACATGAACGGAGGCGCCACCTACCTGAGTTATGTGACCGGCCTCCAGCCCATCACCGCCCGGTTTATCACCATGTTGGCCTTTGGTATCTATGTCTTTATCGGCGGTTACCTGGCGGTGGTTTTGACCGATAATATTCAAGTCGTCCTTGTCCTGGGCGGCTTCATTCTGATCCTGATTCGGGCGATTCCCGCCGCCGGCGGCTGGGAGGTTATTCACAATACCTATGTGGCGTCCGGCAAGCCCGAGGCGATGAGTTTCTACGGCCTCGCGGGGGTTACCGCCATAACCGCCATATCCCTGGCCTATACGGTAGGGATCTCCCAGGTGGGGACCCCCGCTTTCCGGACCCGGGTATACAGCGCCAATTCCAACAACGCCGCTAAAAAGGCCTTCTTCTTTTCCGGGGTAGTGCTTTTCCTCTTTTCCTTTATTCCCGCGATTATCGGAATGTCCGGCTTTGCCATCGCTACCCGGGACGGGGCCGAAGCGGTGCTTAATAATCCCAACTACACCTTTGCCTACATGGCTACCACTATCCTGGGACCTACCTTGGGGCTTATGTTCCTCATTGCCGGCCTTTCGGCGACCTTATCTTCCGCCGACTCGGATGCCATGGCGGGGATCACCATACTGCTGGTCGATATTTATTCCACGGTTACCGGGAAAAGCATACCCAAGGAAAAGATGGTCGCCTATTCCCGGGTAAGCCTGGTGATAACGCTCCTCATTGCGTTCCTGGCAACCCTATTCGCCCAGGACATCATCGGTTATATCTCCAATGTGGTCGGTTCCCTCATTCCGAGTATCGCGATGATGATGATCCTCGCTAAATACTGGAAGCGGGTTACCTGGCAGGGGGGTATAGCCTGTATTTTCTGCGGGACCATCTTCGGCCTTCTGTACCTTTTTGTGCCCCCTTTCCGGAAAGTTATTACGGATATTTTTACCGGTCCGGCCATTCCCGTCAGTATCGTCGCCCTGCTGGCCGGTATTATTGCCAGCCTCGCGACTCCCAAGGAAGCGGTTTCCGAAGAAGAAGCGATGCGGCTGGTCCTTGAATCCCGGGAGCGAACCAAGGCGTAAATTTCCGGGTCTCCGGGGTATTTTACGCGGGAAGGATGAGATGATTTTGTTTATTCGTAATGGTACGATTGTTGACGGAAGCGGTAATCCCCCCTTCCGGGGGGATGTTTTAGTGGAAGACGGATTTATCCGTGAGATCCGGACGAGTGAAGGATCCCCTGAGGATCGGGCGGACGAAACCATAGACGCCGGGGGCAGGCTCGTCTGTCCCGGTTTTGTCGATCTCCACCGTCACTGCGATACGGCGGCCCTGAAGGATGATTTCGGCCTTATCGAGATATCCCAGGGCATTACGTCCTGTTTTGCCGGAAACTGCGGTATGTCGCCGGTTCCCAACGTGCATCCATACCGGGAGGCCCTTGAGCGTTATCTGGCCCCTTGCCTGGGTTCTTTTGAACATGAAACGTTTACCACCCATAGGGAATACCTGAACCGGCTGCAAGGGGCGGCCCTGCCTGTCAATATGGGATTCTACGCCGGTATGGGGGCCATCCGTATCGCGGCAAAGGGGTTTTCCCCCGATTCCTTTACCCGGAAGGAAATGGATGCCGCCCGGGGACTCCTGCGGGACGCCCTGGACAACGGCGCCGCCGGGATGTCCATAGGGCTTATGTACGTGCCTGAGCTTTACAGCTCCGCTGATGAGATCGCCGCCCTGGCCTCGGTCATGAAGGGGCGGAAAGGCATCCTCTGTACCCATATGCGCTGGGAGACGAGCCGCCTGGTAAAAGCCGTGAGGGAAGTCATCTCCATCGCCCAAAAGGCCGAAGTCCCCCTGGAGATCAGCCACTTCAAGGCGGCGGGGACGGAGGCTTGGCATGGGGTCCTCCATAAGGCCATCGAGACCATTGAAGCGGAGCGGGCCCGGGGCATGGATGTTACCGTTGATTTTTATCCCTATGACTGCGGTTCTTCCACCATGATGCAAATGCTCCCCCCGGGCTACCTGGCGGTGGGGGTAGAAAAAGCTATCGCCGGCCTTAACCAAAGCGAAAACGTGGAGAAAATACGGAAACTCCTCGCCGAGGGGGAGAAAAACTGGGATAATCTTTCCCGGACCATAGGCTGGGACCGGACCATTATCAGTTCCGTAAATCTGGAAGAAAACCAAAAATTCCTGGGGAAGTCCGTGACGGCCTGCGTCCGGGAGTACGGTTACCGGGACGAGGCGGAAATGGTGGCCCGGCTCATGTACAGCGAGAAGGGCAAGGTAGCCATTATTAACCGGAGTATGTCCATGGAGGATATTGATACCATCGCCCGGCTGCCCTATTCGTCCCTCATATCGGATGCCCTCTACGGGGATATGAAGAATCCCCATCCCCGGCTTTACGGAGCCTTTCCCCGCTTCCTTCGGGAATTTGTCCGGGAACGGAAGGTTCTGGACCTCCCCGCGGCAATAAATAAAATGACCGCCCTGCCCGCCAAAAGGGTGGGCTTGAACGACCGGGGGCTTTTACGGCCGGGCTGCCGGGCGGATATTCTGATTTTCGATCCTGAAAATTTCAGGGATCACGCGGATTATCTGACCCCCGCCCGGCTGACAACGGGCCTTGATTACGCCGTTATCGGCGGAAAAACCGCCTTCCGGGACGGGAAACTCCTCTGCCGGAACCGCGGAACCGTCATATAAACGGCCGGCGCCCGGTCCGGATGAAATTTTTACCGCGGGCGGAATTTTATTTTGAGGCAGCGCGGCAGATTGACGAAAACAAACAATTTTGATATACTCTCATTTTACGTGCTACTGGTTAATCGCGGCGGGATAAGGGCTGTCCGGCCTTTACCGGTGATAATAACACGAACCGGACTCCGGTTAAGACCCCGGCGGGTTTCGGCCGGAAAAAGCAGAGGAGGATCTTTATGAGCGCCAGAATCAGGCTCAAAAAATTTGGAACCAAAAAGCGTCCCTTTTATCGTATTGTGGTTATGGACAAACGCGCCCCCCGGGATGGAAAAACCCTGGACGAAGTAGGATTGTATCATCCGATAGAAACCGAAGACAAACAGATCGTCTTTGACGCGGATAAGGTCAAATCCTGGCTGCAAAACGGCGCCACCGTAAGCGATACGGTCCACAGAATCCTGAATAAGAAAAATTTTTCTTTATAGAAACTTTCCCAAAACTTCAGTTTTTTGGGAAAGCGGCCTTGTATTTAGAGGGGAACGCGGATTTTTGCCCGCTTTTCCCCTCAATATTGAAGCGGCTTTCTCCAAAACCGGCGGTTTTTGAAAGTCGAATCGGGTTTTTTCAGGGCGCGGCGGCATCTTGGCGGACAGCGGTATTTTCAATTAAGGAGCGTATGGTATGGAAAAAGACCTGGTAGAATATATAGTAAAATCCCTGGTGGATGACCCCTCGTCGGTGGTCATCAATGTAGTGGAAGGTGAAAAGTCAACTATTTTGGAACTCCGGGTCGCCCCGGATGATATCGGCAAGGTCATCGGTAAGCACGGCCGTATCGCCAAGGCCATACGGACGGTCCTTCAGGCCGCCACCGCCAAAAGCGGGAAGCGTATCACCCTGGAGATCCTGGACTAAAATCCCGGGGACGCGGGACGATAGGGCCCCGGATTCCCCGGAACTTTACGGGTAGGAACGTGACCGGACAATTTGTGGTGGGCCTCGTGGGGCTCCCCTTTGGGTTAAAGGGTTTTGTTAAGGTACGTCCCCTTTCCGGCGAAAGCGCCCATATCCGGCGGCTGGATTCGGTGTTGCTGCGGAAGGGCCCATGGGAAAAGACCTACGCGGTGGAGGAAACCGCCGGGTCCGGCGTTGTTTTGATGATGAAATTCCGGGGGATTGACACCCCCGAAGCCGCCAAAGCCCTGACCGGCGCCGAATTGGTGGCGGATCGGGCCCACGCGGCCCCCCTCAAGGGGGGGGAATTTTATATCGCGGACCTCCGGGGAATACCGGTAACCCTGCGAACCGGGGAAGCGGTGGGGGAAATTACCGATATGCTGGAAGGGGGGGGCGGGTTCCTCGCGGAAGTACGGCTCCCCTCGGGGGATCTGCGGCTTGTCCCCTTTCGGAACGAATTTTTTGGGGAAATAGATCCCGAAAACCGGCGGGCCGTGCTTTTGGAGGGGTGGATTCTGGAATGAAGTACCGGGTGCTCTCCCTGTTTCCGGAGATTACGGATGCTTTTTTCGCCACCTCCATCATGGCCCGGGCGGTGGAGCGGGGTATTGTGGAATATCGTTCCATAAATATCCGGGATTTTGCGTTGGATAAACACAAAACCTGTGACGACGCCCCCTACGGCGGCGGGGCGGGGATGTTGATGCTCCCCGAACCCCTGGGAAGGGCCCTGGAAGCCGCGGGCGCCCGGAACCGGCTCAACCCGGCGGCGGCGGACCGGGGGAAAGGCCCCCGGGTGATCTACCTTTCCCCTTCGGGGAGGCCCTTTACCCAGGCCTATGCCGGGGAGCTGGCGGCGGAGCCGGAGCTGGTCCTCCTCTGCGGCCGTTACGAGGGGATAGATCAGCGGATCATCGACGCCTATGTGGACGATGAAATCTCCGTGGGGGATTATGTGCTTTCCTCCGGGGAAGCCGCCGCCCTGGTGGTGATCGACGCCACCTACCGCCTGGTGGATCGGGTGATCGCCCCCGAATCCCTGGCGGAGGAGAGTTTTTCCGGGGGGCTGCTGGAATATCCCCAGTATACACGCCCCGAAATATATGGTATGCTACGGGTTCCGGAGGTTTTGCTTTCGGGACACCATGAAAATATACGGCGTTGGCGTCTTAAAAAACGGGTGGAAAAAACCCTTGCCCTGCGGCCGGATCTGATCCGCCGGGGGGAAGAATCGGATCTGTTTGACGCGGAAACCCGTAAACTTATACAGGAAGCGCAGGGGGAAAGATGAACGAGATACGGGCGATTGAAGCCTCCCAAATGAAAACCGAAGTGGATAAATTCCACATCGGCGATACGGTAAAGGTTCATTTTAAGATCGTGGAAGGTAAAAATGAGCGGATCCAGGTTTATGAGGGCCTGGTGATTGCCATAAAAAATTCCCGGATCGGTAAAACCTTTACGGTACGAAAGAATTCCTATGGGGTGGGGGTGGAACGGGTTTTCCCCCTCCATTCCCCCCGGATTGCCCGGGTTGAGCTGATGCGGCCCGGTAAGGTCCGCCGGGCAAAACTCTACTATATTCGGGACAAGATCGGTAAGGCCGCCAAAATTAAGGAACTTATCGTGAAAAAAAGCTCCCTGCCCAAGCCCGGAGCCGCCGCGGTCCCGAACGCTTCGTCCTAGAACGCGGTGAGGCTCACGCCTCCTCCGGGACCGGAACCATCCCTCCTTCCCCTTACGCCGGTTAAAACCGAAGGCGGGTTGTTTTATGCTTTGACGGCAAAACCGGGGCAGCCGCCCCCCTTGCCGGCGGTTCCTCCCCCGGCCCCGTCCGGGCAAAGCCCCGTCCCGCCCCCCGGTGAAGCCATGACCGCCCTGGCCCTGAGCCTGGGGCTTCCCCCGGACGATCTTTCCCGGGCCCTGGCGGGTTTCGTCCGGTTTTTCGCCCTGCCCCTGGAGCCGGGCCTGCTCCACCGCCTCAGGCGGGAGGCGCTGGGTTCCGCCGCCAGGCCGGGCGCCGAAGGGGCGGCCCTGGCGGCGGCCGCCGCCGAGTCCAAGGGCTTACGCCTTACCGGCGAAGCCCTGGCGGCCTACGCCGCCGCCCTGGATCCCGGTTACCGGGACCCGCCGGAGGGGGGGAACGGCGGACGCCAAAACGGCCGGGAGCCCCGGGATACCCCCCCGGAACCGGGGGAGATCAAAAAAATCGCCGAAGAAGCCGAGGCCGCTTCCCCCCTGCTCAGGATAATAAACCGCCTCCCCGGTAAAAACCGGGAACGGTGGGTGGTACTTCCCTTTAGCTTTGAATCCGGGGGCGTTGAAACGAAGGCCTCCCTGAGAATACTATTAACCTGCCGCGGGGGTTACCGGTACGAGGCGGAGCGTTTAGCCCTGGATATCAGGGGTGAATCCCGGCGCTGGCTTTTTGTGCTGTATAAACCGGCGGAAGGCCCCCTCCGGACCGATGTTTACCTCAGCCCTCACCCGGAAGGGGAACGCCCCGAAGCCCTGGAACGGGAAGTCCGGGAGGCCCTGGGCCCCATCGGGGGGGCCGTAACGGTCAAGCCCCCCGGGGAAACGCCGTTTTTTGCGGACAGCCGGGATGATACCTTGCGTTCTCTAAATGAGGAGGTGTAAAATAGTTAAAGGGAAAGTTGCCGCCGCCCTTTCGTAT
>JAITKD010000156.1 GCA_031278575.1 Spirochaetaceae bacterium
AAGGATCGATAAATTTATCCTTTTTCTTTTTTGCGTATTCGGACAGTTGGGGATAAGCGTGGTAAGCTATTTTGCCGGTTACGAAAATTTCACCCTTTTCTGTATCCTTATGACTCTCCGGGGCCTCTTTGGGGGAGGTGTCGCAGTTATGATGATGATGTTCACCTCCGACTTTATCGAATATGGGGAATTTTCCACGGGGAAACGCCTCCAGGGGACGGCCTATTCGGTTCAGACCTTTATCTTTAAATTCATGACCGCCCTGTCCGGCGCCATCGTCATGTTTGTCATGGGTGCGGCGGGATTTATCGAAGGTGAAGGGGCAAGCCAAAGCGCCGGAGTTCTCCAGGTGATCTGGGCTCTGTTGTCCCTGTTTCCGGCCCTGGGCGCCGCCCTATCCCTGCCCTTTTTCCTGAGTTACAAGCTCCGGGACCGGGATGTACAGATCATGGCCAAGGCCAATATCGGCGAGATGAGCCGGGAGGAAGCCCTGACGGCCCTTGGGGGCAGGTATATCTGAGGAGGATACATGCCGAAAAACCCCTACACCCTCATAGCCATTGATGACCAAACCACGGCGATTGAAGAAAAACGCCTGGCCTTCCAGTGCCTCTGTTACCTCCTCACCGGCAAAAGCCATGCCCTGCTTATCGATACCGGTTTTGGCCTGGGGGATCTGGCTGCCCTGGTAAAGACCCTGACGGATAAACCGGTTTGGGTGGTGAACACCCACGCCCATTTTGACCATATCGGAAACAACCACCGTTTCCCCCGGTTTTTCCTGAGCCGGGCCGAGGAGGAGGTGTTTCAGCGCCACACCGATCCGGCTTATCTGTGGCGTTTAAGCGCCGCCCTGATCCCCCTGCCCCTGCGGCTGCTGGCCCATTCCACCCTGGACCGGATTTACAAACCCAAGCCCCTGGGAATTAAAACCGGTATAGATGACGGGTATGTCTTCGATCCGGGGGGCCGTTCCGTCGAGGTGGTTGCCACTCCCGGCCATTCCCCGGGCAGCCTTTGCCTTTTAGACCGGGAACGGCGACCCCTCTTTACCGGCGATACCCTCTGTGACTGGTGGGTACTGCTCAACCTGGAATTTTGCGCTGCCCCGGAGGTGTACGGCGCCTCCCTGGAACGGCTGTCCCGGCTGGCCGGGGCCTATGACCGGATCTACCCGGGACACCACGGTTTTCCCGTTTCCAGGGACCGGCTGGAGGAGTACCGGGCCTGTGTCCGGGGTATTCTGACGGGGACCATTCCCCTGAAGCCCCGGGGAAAAGGCGCTGCGGCGGCGCTCTACGCCTCCTATGGGGAGGTCCTCATCGCCCTGCCCGCGGATTTCAGGCGGTTCAAGTCCGGGGAGCTTCCTGTAGAGGGAGGCGGTATACCCAAAAAGGAGCAATAGTATGGGATTGTCTGTTTTTTTAATCGGGATCGTCATCCTTGCCGGCCTTTTCTTTCTTATCTCTTTCTGCATAGCCTGGCGCCTGACAGCAATGCGGGTCAAGCCCAGGGGCGCGCAGCGCCGCAGTTTTGAACAGGTCCGCAGGGAACAGCATGATCTGGACGGCTTTGATTATACCCCCTATGACCGGGAACCCAGGGAGGAATTTGTGATCCCCTCCGGGGACATCGCCATTGCGGGGGAATTTGTTCCCGCAAAAAATCCGCCGCCGGGCAGGCCAAAGTGTATTATCCGGGTCCACGGATTTACCCAAAACCGGATGATTTCGGTACGCTTCCTCGGGGCCTTTCAGTCCCTGGGCTATTCGACGGTAATTTATGATCAACGTTGCTTTGGAAACAGCACCGGGAAGATCTGTTCTTTTGGCTGGTTTGAACGGGAGGACCTTTCCGCAGTGATTGACTGGGTAAAAAAACGGCTGGGGGAAGACACCTTTATCGCGGTCCACGGGGAATCCATGGGAGCCATTACCTGCCTCCTCGCCCTGGAAACGGAGCAGCGGATCGACTGCGTTGTGGCGGACTGCGGGGCCAGTAATTTTTACCGCGCTGCGGAGGCTATGCTCAGGAACCTGTATCACCTGCCGGGCTTCCCCATCCTGCCCATGGCGGAGGGCTTGATGCGCCGCTACGGTTTTTCCTTTAAGAAAATAGATGTACTTGACCGGGTCTCAAAGAGTGACAAGCCGATTCTCTTTATCCACGGAACTGCGGACCGGGAAATTCCCTGCTCCATGTCTGAAGAAATGTACCGGCAGGCGAAAAATCCCCTTTCCCGGCTGGAAATTTTTGAAGGGGCTGCCCATGCATACAGCTATGAGAAGGATCCGGTCCGGTACAACCGGGTGGTGCAGGACTTTGTCATGGCCGCAGAAAAAGCCCGGTGAGGAGGAACAGCCGCAGGAATTAACCCCCGCTATACTTTCATGTATTTTTATGGTATAGAAAAGGCAGTTCCGGATTGCAATTTTGGAACTGTCCCTATACAAAATTCCGGAGACAAAAACCGGTAAGGATTTGGTACAAAAGTCCGGGGTATCCTGCCGGACACTCGTTTTTACGGATGTCCATACGATAAGTTTCTTTAATTCTCCCTTACGCATAGTGTACTTTATCCCTCCATCTTATCAGGGAGGATGCAATTTTCCTTGATAGACCGATACCAAAATTTTGTTGACAAAACCCGGACTAGGGGTTATTATAATTTCAAATAATTTATCCATATTTGGAGAAGAAATACTCATGGGGTATATATGTAATAACGATAGAAGAGCGCATCTAACCGGCAATCGGTTGTATGTAGGGGGGGGGGGGGGGGGGGGGGGGGGGGCGGGGGCGCGGGCGGGGGGGGGGGG
>JAITKD010000220.1 GCA_031278575.1 Spirochaetaceae bacterium
ATATCTCTTTGAACCGGCCGCTTCGCCCTTAAAAAAAACGATACCACGTTAAAGGAGCACCGATTTATTCTCGATTGAATAAATCAGTGCTTCCTTAGTTAAGGGTGATTTTTGACGAATCCCCGGCATTTCCGCGTTCAGCCATGATCCGGGTCTTCCACTTTTTTTCGTAACACCCCTATCTGTCTCCGCACCTCCTCCGGAGCAGGCCCCCCGGGGAGTTTTCGGGCGGCCACACAAGCCGCGGGGCTCAGGGCTTCGTACACATCGGCTTCAAAAAGTTCCGACCGGGCCTTGAGTTCCCCAAGGCTCCGCTCAATGATACTCCGCTGCCCCCCTTGCATACAATCCCGGACCAGGAGGGCGGCGGTTTCGTGGGCTTTCCGGAAGGGAAGGCCCCGGCGGACAAGGTATTCCGCGGCGTCGGTAGCCTCAAGAAAGCCCCCGACACAGGCCGCTTCCATCCGCTCCCGGTTAAAAACCAGGCTCTCCGTCATCCCCCGGAACATCCTGAGGCAGGCTTTTACCGTGTCCAGGCTGTCAAAGAGGCTTTCCTTGTCCTCCTGGAGGTCCTTGTCATAGGCGTAAGGGAGCCCTTTGAGGAGGGTAAGGAGGGTAACCAGGTTCCCCGCGGTCCGTCCCGCCTTACCCCGGATGAGTTCGGCAAAATCGGGGTTCTTTTTCTGGGGCATAATGGAGGAGCCGGTACTCCAGGATTCGGCCAAATTGATAAACGCAAATTCCTCGCTGGCCCAGATAACCAGGTCTTCGCAAAACCGGGAAAGGTGGATCATGGTAACCGCACAGGCGGCGCCGAGTTCCAGGGCAAAGTCCCGGTCCGCCACGGAATCCATGGCATTGAGGGTAGGCCGGGCAAAACCCAGGGCTTTTGCCGTGGCCTCCCGGTCCAGGGGAAGGCCGGAACCCGCCAAAGCCCCCGATCCCAGGGGGCATTCGTCCAGCCGGGTAAGGGCATCGGCAAAGCGGCCCCGATCCCGCTCCAGGGCGGTACTCCAGGCGGCCAGGTGATGCCCCGCCGTTACCGGCTGGGCCCGCTGGAGGTGGGTATAACCGGGCATGACCGCGTCGGCATATTCCTCCGCCCGGTTCAGTAGTACCCGGATGGTCCCGGTAAGTTCCCCGCGGAGTTCCGGCACGACCCGTTTCAGGTAGAGGCGGAAATCCACCGCCACCTGGTCGTTCCGGCTCCGGCCCGCATGGACCATCCGGCCCGCGTCCCCCAGCCGATCCGTGAGTACCCCTTCGATAAAAGAATGGATGTCCTCCGCCGCCGGGTCCACGGCGAGGCTCCCCGCCTCAAGTTCCCCGGCGATCCGGGCAAGTTCCCTGTCCAGGACCGCCGCGGTTTCCGCCGGGATGATCCCCTGCCGGCCCAGCATGGCCACATGGGCCCGGCTCCCGGCGACATCCTCCCGGGCGAGCCGGCAATCCACGGCAATGGACGCCTGAAAGGCAAAAGCCCCGGCTTCGGGCTTTTCTTCCAGCCTCCCCCCCCAGAGTACCCGCGGGAGCGGACTGATATTTGGTGTGTCCCGGTTATCCTTCAAAAATACCCCTTAGCCCTGTTCCGTCATTAGGGCGTAGCCCTTTTTGGTTTAATATCCCCCGGTTTGCTCCGGGGATTCTTTATTCAAAAGTCCGGCCTCCGTGGACCAACGCAACGTTTAAGATACCGGCAAGCACGCTTGGGCAAGTTTGCCGCTTCGAGCTTGCTCCGCGGAGGCTCATCTGAATTTGTTCAAAAATTGAAGTTTTTGGACGACTCTAGTATTATCCTATTTTTCATTTTATATCAACATAAATTTTAGGGGGTATGCCGCCTGACGAGGCGGCGTCCCGGATTCCCCTGGTCATCGTTACCGGGGTGGACAAGGGCGGGGTAGACGGCCGGTATCGCGAGGATCGACAGCGCCGGGTAAATAAGCGCCTTATATATCGAAAACGCTGGATCTGCTTGTGGGGGTCGAATCCTCCCCGGGGAAAGATGATTTAATTCATTACAGGATAAGGGATTAGCTCGCTTTTCAGAACCGCCGGAAAGCTGGCGTTCAACTAATTTCTTCCAAACTGCGAACAAGGGGTATGAGCAAGATTTTTACCCCCTTGGCTCCGAAGGAGTTGTTGATGCGTCAGTATTACTTCACACCCGGAAACGCATTTAATTTACCGACCCCGCTACCCGGAAAAGACTATCTGCCATCCCTACAGGCAAGGATAACCGGGACGATACCCTGATTGCCATCGCGGGATGGCTCAAAGACGGTGTTCCGCAACGGCAAGCGGAGCACGAAAGCCGGTCTCGCCGTCCGCTGGATGTCTTGATTAGTTCCAGCCCGCTATTTTGGGGGTTGAAACGTTTGGATCTCACCGCTCAGGATGTTCTCAAGATTGAAAAAATCCTGAAAGACAAGGGGTTGGTTGAAACCATCATCAAAAAAATTCCAAAGAGGCAGAGCGTATGAGAGATTATCACAAACGATTTTGGGACTATGACCGTTCCCCCTATATCGCCGACAAACTTTCCCTCGGCATCCGTCTTGGGAACGCCTATGCCCGATGCGGTTTTGAGAGGGTAGTGCTCTATTGGACACCCTGTTTTCAGGGGAAAAGACCCGGCGAACTATGGTCGGATTTTTACGGGAGACTTTACGGGCTGTTTTGTCACGGTGTCTATTTTATCACAGCCGCCATATTCCAAAAACTGAAGTTTTGGAACCGCCTCATTTGGCAAAAAAACACCTAAGGAAGCGCTGATTTATTCAATCGAGAAAAAATCGGCGCTGCTTTAACGTAAGGTAAACAAAGTTTACCCTATTTGCGCACTGAAATGAGCAAATACATTAGGGAAACGCGATGAGCGTCAAGTTAATCAGCGTTTCCCTAATGCCCCGGAGGGGCGTCAAAAATCCACCTGTCCCACCGCACGGGGATAGGGAATAACATCCCGGATATTGACCATGCCGGTAACGTATTGGATAAGCCGCTCAAAGCCCAAACCGAATCCC
>JAITKD010000248.1 GCA_031278575.1 Spirochaetaceae bacterium
AGAATAAATCGGTGCTACTTTAACGCAAGGTAAACAAAGTTTACCCCATTTGCGCAATGAAATGAGCAAATACATTAGGGAAACGCGATTAGCGTCAAGTTAATCAGCGTTTCCCTAACAGAGGGACAGGATAAAATGCCGATCAAAAAAACAACGGGGAATGAACCGCCCCATGAAACAACCTATCCTAAAAAAATGCCCTCCGGAGGAGGTACGTCCGATCCGGACGCGGGACTCCTCCACCCGGAAATTCCCCTGTCCGGCGATGAGGGGGAGTTATCCCTCCGGCCCCGGAGCCTCCGGGAATTTTTGGGTCAGGCGGCGATGAAGGAAAACCTGGGGGTTTTTATTTCCGCCGCAAAGGCCCGGAACGAAAGCCTGGATCACCTTTTCCTCATCGGTCCCCCGGGGTTGGGAAAAACCACCCTGGCCCAGGTGGTGGCCCGGGAACTGGAGGTTGACTTTAAGGTAACCTCCGCGCCGGCCCTGGATAAACCCAAGGACCTGGCGGGGATCCTCACCACGGTAACGGAAAAAACGGTTTTCTTTATCGACGAGATCCACCGGCTTAAACCCGCCATTGAGGAGATGCTTTATATCGCCATGGAGGACTATGAACTGGACTGGATCATAGGCCAGGGACCCAGCGCCCGGACCATACGGATCCCCATTCCCCCCTTTACCTTGGTGGGGGCCACCACCAAGGCGGGGAATGTTTCCAGTCCGCTGATTAGCCGTTTTGGAATTACCTGCCGGTTTTCCTTTTACGATCCCGCCGATATGGAGGCCATAGTCCGCCGTTCCGCGGGGATCCTCAAGGCCGCCATTGAGGATGACGCGGCGGCCCTGCTGGCCCATTCTTCCCGGGGCACTCCCCGGGTGGCGAACCGGCTCCTCCGGCGGATGCGGGACTTTGCCCAGGTCAGGGGAAGCCCCGCCGTTACTCAGGCGGTGGTGGTGGAGGGGCTTAAACGGCTTGAGATCGATCCCCTGGGCCTGGAACGGCATGACCGGGAGATCCTCAGGATCATCATCGATCGGTATAACGGCGGGCCCGTGGGTGCGGAAACCCTGGCCATCTCCGTGGGGGAGGCGGTGGATACCCTGGAGGATTACTACGAGCCCTACCTCATCCAGTCCGGGCTGCTCCAGCGTACCCCCCGGGGCAGGGTCGTAACCGCCCGGGCCTATGAACACCTCAATATTTCCCGAAAAAACCATGAAGAGCCGGGATTTCTTTTTTGACCTTCCCCCGGCGCTTATCGCCCAGTATCCCCCGGCGGAACGGGGCCGGAGCCGGCTTTTGGTGCTGGACCGGGGGACGGGGAAGCGCGGCCATCATGTGGTGGGGGAATTACCGGAACTTTTGGCGCCCCGGTCCCTCCTGGTGTTTAATAACTCCCGGGTCCGTAAAGCCCGGCTTCGGGGAAGGGCGGAAAAGACCGGCGCCCGGGTGGAATTCCTCCTCCTTACCAAGCGGGACGCCCTGACCTGGAAGACCCTGGTTCAGCGGGCAAGCCGGCGCCGGTCCGGAAGCCGTTATGTGTTTGACGGAGGGGTTACCGCGGAAATCACCGGGGAGGAGGGGGAATTCCGGCTGCTCCGGTTTGACCGGATCATCGACGATGATTGGCTTGACCGGTACGGCCATATTCCCCTGCCGCCCTATATCAAGCGGGAGGATACTCCCGGGGATAACGATCGTTACCAGACGGTCTATGCCGGACCGCCGGGCTCCGCGGCGGCCCCCACCGCGGGGCTGCACTTTACCCGGGAACTCCTGGGGCGGCTGGAAGCGGCGGGGATGGAGACGGTCTTTATCACCCTCCATGTGGGGCTGGGAACGTTCCTCCCGGTACGGACCGAAAACATTGAGGACCATCCCATGCACGAAGAGGTTTTTACCGTCAGCGGGGAAGCGGCGGAGCGGATAGAACGGGCCAAGGCGGAGAAACGGAAGGTCGTCGCCGTGGGAACCACCAGCGTCCGTACCCTGGAATCGGCTTGGAAAGGGGGCCGTTTAAAAAGAGGGGAGGGGACGACTTCGATCTTCATCTATCCCGGCTATTCCTTTAAGGTGGTGGATACCCTTTTTACCAATTTCCATACCCCCGGTTCCACCCTGTTGATGCTGGTGTGCGCCTTCGCGGGCCGGGAACACGTCATGGAAACGTATGCCCGGGCGGTAGCGGAGGGGTACCGGTTTTTCAGTTATGGGGACGCGATGTTGATCCGGTAAAGATTCGGCCGCGGGGTTTAAAGATACCGCTGAGGGATAAATACGAAGATTCATATACCGGCGGCCGATAACGAAGATACCTCGGGGTAAGCCCGGAGGTATCTTCGACATTTTCTCCCGAATATTGACAATTCTTCTTTGCTTTAGTATAAAAATACATATATTATGTATATTTATAAAGGAGTGATTATTATGAACAAATCAAAACGGTTTTTACCATTTTTGGGCGGAATATTATTGATACTTATGGCTATCCTGAGCTGCGGGAAGCCCGCGGCCGAGGCGGCGGGAGAAAAGCCGGCGGGACAGTACGACAGCATCCTCCGCACCACCCAGGACTGGCCGACCTATACGGACCCCGCGGTGGGAAACGATCAGTCCGACACCATCACCATGGTTCACCTCTATGATCCCCTGCTTTACCCGGACCTCCGGGGGGAACCGGCGCCCCATATCGCCTCCTCCTGGTCCGTGTCGGACGACGGTCTTGAGTACACCTTTACCTGAGGGAAGACATCAAATTCCACAGCGGGAACCCCCTTACCGCGGAGGATGTCGCTTACAGCATGAAGCGTATGCTTACTATCGGGGAGGGCTTTACCTACCTTTATAAAGGGGTAGTGCGGGATGTACAGGCGCTGAACCCCGCCACGGTGAAATTCGTTCTGGATCATCCGTTTGGGCCTTTTTTGGGATCCCTTATCCGTTTTATGATTGTGGATTCCAAGCTGCTGGCCGGACATTACGACACGAGCGGCTCCTCTTACGGGGAATTCGGGGATTACGGCAAGACCTGGCTTTTGACCAACGATGCGGGTTCCGGGCCCTACCGGGCTATCGACATCAAACTTGAGGAATACGTGCTGGCGGAGAAATTCGACGACTATTTCCTGGGTTGGGACCCCGCGGCCCCGCGGTACTTCCAGATATCCGGGGCGGTGGAGCCGGTCTCGGTCAAGACCGCCATGGCCAACCGGGAACTGGAGATCACCGATCAGATCCAGCCCATGGAGAATTTTATCGCCCTGGACGCCATTGAGGGGATCGACGTGGCGGCCTACGATTCGGCGCAGACCTTCGGCGTGTCTATGAACACGAAGAAGGCCCCCACCGACGATGTCCACTTCCGCAGGGCCTTGGCCTACGCCTTTGACTACGAAACGGTGATGACCGACATCTACCCCGGGGCGGTTCCCGTAAAGGGGCCGGTGCCGTCCAATGTTCCGGGCAACAACCCCGACATTCTCCCCTATACCTACGACCTGGAAAAGGCGCGGGCGGAGCTGGCCCTTTCCAAATACGCGGGGGATACGGCGGCCCAGCGGATCGAGCTGGTCTGGTGCGCCGAGGTGCCGGAGGAGGAGAAAATCGCCCTCCTTATCAACGCCAACCTCTCCCAGTTGGGGATCCCGGTGGACATTGTAAAACAACCCTTCGGCTCCATGATAGAATCGGCCCAGAGTATTGAGTCAACGCCGAACCTTTCCATAGTCCTGACCGCGCCCAGTTACTTTGAGGCCGGGGCGGTGCTGAAAAGCCGGTACCATTCCTCCTCCTCCGGCACCTGGGAGCAGATGGAGTGGATTCTGAACCCCACCCTGGACGCGGCCATAGACGACGCGCTGGCAACGCCGGACCGGGACGAGCGTTTCGCAAAATACCGGAAGATCCAGGCGGAGATAAACGATCTCTGCCCCACCATCTGGATGTTCAGCCTGGCGGA
>JAITKD010000082.1 GCA_031278575.1 Spirochaetaceae bacterium
GCCGCCAGAAATCCCGGGAAAAAAACACAAAGACGGTCCATAATTCCAGCCTCCCGGCGATCATCACCAGGGAAAGCGTCCATTTTACATATCCCGGTAACCCTTCGAGTATCGCCCCCGGTCCCGTCCTGCCGAGGCCCAGGCCGATATTTCCCAGGGTAATGAGGGCGACATTCAGGGAAGAAAATATATCCCACCCGGCGGAACTGACGATCAGGGCGGCGATCAGGATCACAAACAGGTAGAGGAACACAAATCCCGCCACCCCGTAAACCACGTCCTTGCGCCCCACCTTTTTGTTCAGCCGTATGGTGAACACCCCCTGGGGATAGAGGAGCCGCTTCATCTCATTCCCCGCCTGTTTATAAAGGACCAGCATCCGCACCACCTTGATCCCCCCGGCGGTAGATCCCGAACACCCCCCGATAAACATGAGGAAAAAGAGGACCCCCTGCGCCATCGGGGGCCACCTAGTATGATCCGCTGCGGCAAAACCGGTGGTGGTTATGATGGAGGCCGCTTGAAAAAACGCTTTCCTCACGGCCTCCCCAAGAGAAGCCGCCCCGGGCAGCAGGGAAAGGGTGATGATCCCCACGGAAACCAGGATTATCCGCCCGTATGCCTTGGCCTCGCTGTTATTCAGGATATCCCGGTATTTGCCCCGGAACAAGCGGTATAAAAGAAAAAAGTTAAACCCCGAGAGGATCATAAAAACCGTACAAACCACCTCGACCCAGGGGGAGTTATAGGCGGCGATACTGTCGTTCCGGATGCTGAACCCCCCGGTGGCTATGGTAGAAAAGGAGTGGGTTACCGCGCCAAACCAGTCCATGCCGCCGATACAGAGGAACAGGGTTTGCAGGGCCGTGAGGATCAGGTACAGAAACCAGAGGATCTTGGCGGTTTCCGTGATTTTGGGGGTGATCTTCTCCTTTTCGGGCCCGGTGGTTTCGGCCTTTACCAACTGGAACCCCCCTATGCCCAGGAGGGGGAGGAGGGCCACCGTCAAAACCACGATCCCCATGCCCCCCAGCCAGTGGGTCATGGCCCGCCAAAAAAGCAGGGATCGGGGCATGACCTCCACATCGGCGATCACCGTGGCCCCGGTGGTGGTAAACCCCGAAGCGCTTTCAAAAACCGCATCGACCCACCGGGGAATGTGGCCGGAAAGGTAATAGGGGACCGCCCCCAAGAGACATATCAGAACCCAGGCAAAAAAAACCAGCAAAAACCCATCGGAGGCGCTGAAACGGATCGGCCGTTTCCCGGTGAGGAGCGCCACGGGCAAGACCGGGAGCAGGACCAGCGCCATGGTCGCCATAAACGGCCGGATCATGTCCTCCTCACCATAAACCAGGGCTATCGCCAGGGGAACAACCATGGTCAGGGCGAAAACCCCCAAGAGCAGCAGGAGCACCCGGAAGATCGTGGCCCATCTCATGGGGAAACACCAAAGAGCCGTTCGATTTCTATTTCACCGCTGTTTTTCGCGATCAGGACGATCCGGTCCCCCCGCCTAAAAACATAATCCCCCCGGGGAATAAAGGCCCCCGCTTCGCGGTTAACCAACATCACGAGCCCCCCGTCGGGGAGGCTGAAATCCGTGATGGGGGTGTCCGCCACCGATGCGTTGGGACCTATTTCAATCTCGATAATATCGATACTTCCGTCCCCGATACGGTGGACCCCCCGCACGCCTCCCCCCATGACATGGGACAGGATGGAATCCACCACCACCGACTTCATGGGGATCACCACATCCACCCCGAGCTGCCGGGCTATGGCCGCGTACCCCGAACCGGTAACCATGGCTATCGCCCGGCTGACCCCCCGGGATTTAAGGTAAACGGCGGCGATCATGTTCAGTTCCTGATCATTGGTGGCGGTGATGATCAAATCCAGATCGTCGATCCGTTCCTCGGCGACAAAACTTTCGTCGGAAATATCCTCGTTGAGGACCAGGGCCTCGGGGAACCGGGCGGCCAGATCCTTGCAGAGATTATAATCTTCTTCAATGATGGTAATGTGCCGGCGGGTTTGGGGGATCAGGCGTTTTAACAGGGAAAACAGGGCCGGTTTCTTCTTTTTCTCCGGATCCGGTTCCAGAAGGCCCTCGGCGATGAGAGCCCCTACCCGGCCGCCCCCCACGATGCCTATTTTCCGCAGGGGTTTTTCGGAACGCCCGGCGAGGATAAAAACAGCGTCCATCTCCTTTTCTTTGGTCATGATATGGATCCGGTCTCCCGCCGCAAGCGCCGTGGCCCCCGTGGGAAGAATACTCTCCCCCTTCCGTTCCACCAGGGTAACCAGGCTTTCCCCCTTTACCAGGCCGCGGAAATCACTAAGCTGAAGGCCGTCAAAGGCGCTTCCCGGGGCAATATCAACGGACCCCAGTTCATAGGGGGTGCCGGCAAAGGCCAATACGTCCCCCATGGCGCCGTGTTCGATGGCGCTTAATACCGACCGGGACGCCTCCACGTCGGGGTGGACAAAAAAATCGATCCCCAAAATACGTTCCCCGGACCGGTTCAGCCTGACATAATCATCGTTCCGTACCCGGGCGATTTTGATTAAATCGGGATGCCGGGAGGCGGCCAAACCGCAGATGATCATGTTAACCTCGTCGGAATCGGTAACACAAACCAGGGCGTCGGCCCGGGCGATACCGGCTTCTTCCAGGGCGTTGATACTGTTCCCCTCGTCCCGAAGGACGAGGCAATCCAGCCGGTTGGAGGCGTGCCGGGCCCGTTCCTCATTGGATTCAATCAGGGACACATCGTGTTTTTCCTGTATAAGGTACCGGGCAAGCTGGGTGCCTACCATACCCGCCCCGACTATAACGATACGCATATCTCTTTATTATATTATAACACCATTTAATATTTCTATAAACCCCGGATAGGTAACGGCGGCGCTTTCCGCCCCCGCTATTTCCACGGGCCCCGCGGCGCCCAGGGCCGCCACGGCCAGGGCCATAACCACCCGGTGATCCCCCCGGCCGTCCACCGCGCCGCCTTTAAGGGGGCCGCCGGTTCCGTGGACGACAAGCCCGTCGGGGCGTTCTTCACATAAAACCCCCAGGCGCCCCAATTCCCGGGCCATTACCGCGATCCGGTCCGTCTCCTTGATCCGGGCATGGGCCACATTGACCAGGGCGGTGGGCCCCTCCGCGTAACTCGCCGTAACCGCCAGGGCGGGGAGCAGGTCCGGGGCGGCGTTTAAGTCGAATTCCCCCCCCCGGAGCGTTCCGGTCCGGGACAGGGTGAGCCGCCAGGGCTCCGCCCGCCCCAAGGGTTCCTTTGTCCAGGCAACCTCACAACCCATGCGGGAAAGCATATCGAAAAAAACCTTATCCCCCTGGGGGTCCTCCGGGTTGAGGCCGAGGAGGCTTACCGGCCCGCCGGTAACGGCGGCGGCGGCGGCGGGAAAGGCCGCGGAGGAAAAGTCCCCCGGAACCGGGCCGTTGCGGGGCCGGTACCGCCCGCCGCCGGGGATGCGGAAAAAAGAAAAATCCCCGTCGGTTTCATAGGGGATGTTTTGGGCGTCCAGGTACGAAAGGGTAAGTTCAATATAGGGTTTTTCGTTGAGGAGGGGTACGTCGATTTCGGTAAGGGTCCCCGCCGGGGCCAGGGGGGCTGCCAGGAGCAGGGCCGAAAGGTATTGGCTCGTAGGACAGGGGAGGCGCACCCGGCCGCCTTTCCAGGGCCCCTCCACGGTAATGGGGGTACAGCCTTTTTCGGAAGCAACCCGCGCCCCCAGCCCGGCCAGGGCGTCCAACAGGGGGCCGGCGCCGCGCCGGGCTATTTGTTCATCCCCGGTAAAGGTTACCGGGACCTTTCCCAAGGCGGCCGCGGCCAGGGCGAGAAAGAGGGTGGTTCCGGAATTCCCCACATCACCGGCCGCCGGGGACGAGGGGAAGGACAGCCCGCCATCCCCCGCCCCGATTCCCCGGACCGTCCAGCGGACGAGCTTTTTCCCTTCCCCGTCCGGGGGATTGGCGGCCCGGCCGTCAGCGGCCCGTTCCTCGGCGATCTCCGCCCCCAGGACCCGGCATACGGCCGCACAGGAACGGGCGTCCAGGGAATCCAAGGGGTAGGCGATCTCCGAAACCCCCTCCCCCAGGGCCGCCAAAAGGAGCCGCCGGATGGTGTGGGACTTGGAGGCGGGAAGCCGGAAAATCCCGGAAACCCGGTGGGGGCGTATCACCGCGCGCATGGGTTTTACCGTATCATAAAACAACGGTTTTTAATAGGTGAGGCTGTTCCAAAACTTCAGCTCAGGTGTCAGTCACCTTTTTGAAGATACCCGCTGGGGTCAGACCCCATGACGATACCGCAGAAAAAAAGCAAGATGATTAGGGCGGTATTTTCAGTGATTTTTGTAATAACGCTTGCAAAAAATCACCTTTATGCTATAATAAGTTTTTCTGAAACTTCAATTTTAAGGAAAGGGCGATGTTCGGTTTTTGGAACAGCC
>JAITKD010000103.1 GCA_031278575.1 Spirochaetaceae bacterium
TACGTTTTGTCTGTAATCTCACCGATCCGCTGGTACAAGGGGGCGAGCCGCCCAAAAACCTTCTTGAAAACCTCCTCGTAGAGTTCCTCGTATATCTTGTGTTCCCGGGGATCGGGGAGAAATTCGTCCCGGACGTGGACCATCGCCTCGATGCCTTCTTCGTAGGAAACAAATAAACCCAGGGATTTAAAAGCCACCATGGAGGAGCCGATGCCGGTAACTTCGTGGGTCTGGGTGCGGTATACCGGGAGGCCGAACATGGAGGCGGTGATCCGGCAGATTTCGTCGCTTTGGCTGCCGCCGCCCGCCACGTAGAGCTCTGTGATCCCCAGACGGCCCCGCTTTTCCATGCCCCGCAGCCCCTCCATGAGGGCGAAGTTGATCCCCTCGATGATGGCCCGGTAGAGGTGTATCCGGGTATGCACGTCGGAGAAGCCGATGACCGAACCCTTGGCAAAGGGCATATCGATCCCCGGGGTAAAGTAGGGCTGCATAATAAGGCCATCGCAGCCGGGTTTGATTTCGTGCAAACGCCGGTTCAGCAATTCCTCCGCGGAGATCCCCAGGCTTTTGGCCTCCGCCGTCTCCTTGGCGGCGAATTCCCGCTTGAACCAGGAGAGGAGCCAATAGCCCCGATAGATCTCGACTTCCGGGTTGTAGTAGCCCGGTACCACCGCGGCATAGGCGGGCATATAGGGCAGGGGTTCCAGGTAGTTCCGGGTGGAGATCTGCACCGTCGCGGTGGTACCGAAGCTCAGGGCCGCCTTCCCGGCGCTGAGGCAGGAGAGCCCCAGGGTTTCGCAGCCCTTGTCGCTCCCGGCGGCGATCAGGGGCAGCCCCGGGGGGATGCCCGTTTCTTCCGCGGCCTGTGCGGAGACGCCGCCCATCACCGTGCCGGGTTCCACCAGGTCGAAGAGCTTGTCGTCGGATACCGCGAAAATCGCCCGCCGGAGATCCCGCTCCCGCATCCAGCCCCGAATCCGGGAATCATAAGGGATGTGACCGATGATACTTGCGGAAGAATCCACCAGATTACCGCAGAGTTTATAGATAAGCCAGGTGGAGACAAACACAAATTTGCTGGTTTTTTCCCACAGTTCCCCCTCATTTTCCGCGATCCAGTTACAGGCGCTGGCCCGGCGCTGAAGGGCGACTCCCTCGCTCATCCCCGCCAGTTTCAGGAACAGTTCCATGACGGGGGGGAGGGGCTTGAGGTGTTCCGCTTCCCGGTTATCCAGCCAGAGAATCACGTCCCGCAGGGGCTTATGGTCCGCGTCCAAACAGAGGCAGGTGTCCCGGATGGTAGAACAGGTAACGGCGATGATATCCCCCCAGAGGCTCCCGGCTTGCTTCCGGAGGGCCCGGCTCGTTTCGCAGAGGCTTTCCCAGTAGAATTCGGGCCGCTGTTCCGCCCATCCCGGCTGTTTGGAAAAGTAGGGCCGCTCGTAAGTTTTTTGGGCCTTATGGACTATCCCGCCCTGAGGAGTTACCAACAAGGCCCGGGCGCTTTGGGTTCCCATGTCAAAGGTCAATACCAAGGGTTCTTTCATATTTTCCCCTTCATTGGACTTGTTGAGAACCCCCTTGGTTCCCTGAAAGCCGGTGAAACTTTGAAAACAAAGTTTCAGCCGGAATTATCAATTACGATTTATACGATTTTGGAACACCCCCCGCAAGTTCCGGGGATTCATCCGCTTCTTCGGCCAACACGTTACTGGTTACCACAACGTCCCGCCCCAGGCCCAACACATTTTTCACCACCGCCGCCCCGATCCCCAAAGGCTCCGTGACGGTAAGGGTATTGAGGAAGGCCATCAGATCCCGGATCTTGTCCTTGGGGATTTCCCCCCTGGTACGGACCGGCACCACCGGCGCCCGGGGAAACACCGTGCGGACCGTGGTGGTTACCGTCCGGGTGGGGTTGGTGATTTCAGCCTCCGCAAAGGCCGCTCCCCGTTTACATTGGTTCCCGGTTATGGCGAGGCCCTCCGCTTTTTTTTCCACCTGAATACGGCACCCGTTGGGACATACAATACAGGTCAAAAACCTTATCCTTTCCGCCGTCATGCTTCTTCCATAATAAAATTAACCCGATCCCCCCGGTGAAGGTCAATATCCCCCAGGGGCAGGAGGAGCCGTTCCATCTCCGGGGGCCGGAGTTGGGCGTAGTTCCGGCGGAACAATTCCCGGTCCCGGGCTTGGACCCGGAGGACGGTCCTGCCCCGTTCCTCCCGGGAACGGAAAAACACCGGTATTTCCCCTTCCGCATAATCCAAATCAAGCCGCTGGGGGCTTATACAGAGAAAGTTTTTATCGGTGGAAAGTTCCGCGAAATTCCCTTCCGCGCGCCGATCCCCGCCGATCCCCGCCGCGGGCAGGGCCGCGGTTAACGCCGCGGAACGTCCCGCCGCCGCCCCGCTCTCGGACACATAATCCACCAGGTCGTTAACCTGGAGGGCGTTACCGCAGCTAAAGATCCCCCGGACCATGGTCATATACCGCTGGTCACAGACAGGGCCCTTGGTAGCCGGGTGGATCAATACCCCCAGGCTTTCGGCAAGTTCATTTTCCGGGATAAGCCCCACCGAAAGGATGAGGCCGTCACAGGCCAGCCGCTCCTCCGTTCCGGGGAGGGGCCGCATCTCCCCGTCCACCCGGCTTATCTCCACCCCCTCAAGCCGGTCCTGACCGAAAACCGCGGTAACCGTGCGGCCCGTGTACAGGGGGATATCGAAGTCCTCAAGGCACTGGGCGATATTCCGGGACAGCCCCGAGGGGGTCTGCTTGGCCTCGTAGACCCCCAGGACCTCCGCCCCCTCCAGGGTGAGCCGCCGGGCCATGATGAGGCCGATGTCCCCGCTGCCCAGGATCACGCAGCGCCGGGCCGGGATCTGCCCCAGGATATTGGTGTAATACTGGGCCTGCCCGGCGGTGAATACCCCCGCGGGCCTGGTCCCGTGGATGTTTACCTGCCGGGCGGTCCGTTCCCGGCAGCCCGTAGAAAGGACCAGGGTTTTGGTTTGCGGGGCGTCGATCCCCCCGCGGCTCACCAGGACAAGCTCAAAGCCCCCCTCCTGTTTGGTTATTTTTGAGGCAAAGCTGAGGAGCCGTACCGTAACCCCGGTACTCCCCAGGGTTTCAAGGTACCGGTGGGCGTATTCAGGGCCGCTCAGTTTTTCCCCGAACCGGATGAGCCCGAACCCGTCGTGGATGCACTGTTTGAGGATACCCCCCAGCCGGCCTTCCCGTTCCACCAGGAGTACCCGGGCCCCGGCCTGGTCCGCGGCAACGGCGGCGGCCAGCCCCGCGGGCCCCCCGCCGATAACGGTTACGTCGTAGGGCTTCTCAGCCTTCATTTCCTTCCTCCTCCCCCCCGAAGGGGGTTTCCTGCCTGCCGCCCGCCTTCAAAGGGGGAACGGCCTCCGGGGGTCAGACCCCCGAAGGGGGGTCCTGCCTGCCGCCCGCCTTCAAAGGGGGGAACGGCCTCCGGGGGTCAGACCCCCCGAAGGGGCCTAAAACCCCCTGGGGGGCCGGGGGTCAGACCCCCGAAGGGGGTTTCCTGCCTGCCGCCCGCCTTCAAAGGGGGGAACGGCCTCCGGGGGTCAGACCCCGCTCCGGGGGCCTAAAACCCCCTAGGGGGGCATAGTACCGGGGAGCCGGGGCCGTCCTTGGTCACCTCCTCCAGAGGGACGCCCTTTTCTTCGGCGATGAGTTTGAGGATAAGGGGGCCGCAGAAGCCCCCCTGGCAGCGGCCCATGCCCGGACGGACCCGCCGCTTGACCCCGTCCAGGGTGTCGCAGGGTATGGGGCGGCGGAGGCTGTCGAGGATCTCCCCCCTGCTCACCTCCTCGCAACGGCAGAGGACGATCCCGTAATCGGGATTTTTTTCGATCAAAGCCTGCCGCGCGGCCCGTTCCATCGGGGCGGTATGGGGAATGGGCCGGCGGAGGGGGTTGAAAGCGGGGTTGGCCTCCACCGGCCGGCCCGAAGCCTCCAGCAGTTCCTTGACAAACCGGGCAACGTCCAGGGCGATGGCCGGGGCCGCGGTAAGCCCCGGAGACTGGATCCCCGCGGCGTGGACCAGGTTGCGGGTCCGGTACCCCTTACACACCACAAAGTCTTCCTCGTAGGTGGGGGCCCGGACCCCGGTAAAATAGGTGATGATCTGGCTTGGGGAAAGGCCGGGACTGGTCCGCTTAAATTTGGTAAAGATGGCGGTAACGGACGCGGCGCGGGTGGCAAAATTTTCCTTTTCAAAAGTTTCCACCGCGTCGGGCCCCACGAGGAGGTTGCCGTGGACGGTCCGTATCATCCCCCCGCCCTTGGTGTGGGCGCTCAGGGAGGAGGCGCCGATTTTACTGGCAATAGTCCGGACCAAACCCGCCGCCGCCTTTTTATCCAGGATGGCATTGGTCCCCCGCCGGGGGTGGATCGAATAAAACCGGTCCCCGGCCATGGCGGCAATATCCTCGGCAAATACCCCGGCGGCGTTCACCACCACCCGGGGACGGAGGCGGCCCCGATTGGTTTTTACCTGGGTGATCCGCCCCCCTTCGACGGTCATCCCCACTACCGCCGTATCCAGGCTCAAGGTTACCCCGTTTTGGACCGCGTTTTCCCCATAGGCGATGGTCAGCCCGTAGGGGCAAACCACCCCGGCGGTGGGGAAAAAAAGGGCCGCCGAGAGATCCTCCCCCAGGCCCGGTTCTTTTTGACGGAGTTCCTTTTTCCCGATTACCCGGACTCCGGGCACCCCCAGCCACTTCCAGTAAAACAGGGAAAGGTACAGGACGGGGATGAACCAGGGATTACTAAAACAGAGGTATTGGCCGGTCCGCTCAAATTCAACCCCCAGTTCCCGGGTAATACGATCGTACATACGGTTGCCCCGGCGGTTATAGTGGTGCTTCCGGGACCCCTTCCGGAGGTCTATTCCGGGGTGGACCATCCCGTCATTGCGGCTGGAGGCGTGTTTGGCCACGTCGTGTTCTTTATCAACCAGGAGGATATTCAGGTTATACCGGGCCAGTTCCCGGGCTATGGCGCAGCCTGAAATCCCCGCCCCGATGACCAGTACGTCGGGGCTTTCCCCTTCCAGGCCGGTATCCTGTAACGCCGGGAGGCGCATGGGGGGAATTTCGGCGCCTAAAAACCGGATGTTGTTCACGAGGCCCCGGTACCGTGGTTTGAGGCTGCCCTCTTTAAACGGCCCCGGCTTCGCCGCCCCCAGGGTCCCGGCCCGAACCACATCGGCCCAGTTTTCAAGCGCCCCCTCCAGCAGCAGGCACCCGTCCTCTTCGGCGGCGGTTACCCGCCCCCCGAATTCCCGCCGCAGCTTCCTGTTTATCCGGTCTATATACGCCATGTTTTAAGTATAGTATAGAAAAAGGGCCAACGGAACTCCCCGCCCGTTAATCTTACCGTTTGAGTTGGTAAACGCCGCGTTATTTGG
>JAITKD010000142.1 GCA_031278575.1 Spirochaetaceae bacterium
ACCTTCATCAGGGTGGACTTTCCCGAACCGTTGGCCCCGGTGAGGCTGGCCCGGGAACCGGCGCTCAGGTTGAGGCCCACCTCCTTGAGGATGTCCCGGTCCGCGAAGGCCAGGGAGACCCGGGAAAACTGAACAAAGGCCATGGCTACAGATTGGCCGGGGGAAAGGCTGCGGGCCCTTCGGCTTTGAAGAAGTAGAGGACTATGGGAGAGGAGGCCCGGCGGACCACGGTAATATCATCCAGGCTGGTTTCGGGGACATATTCAAGCCGGAAACCCTGGCTGTCCAGGGTATACAAAAACCGGACCGTCATGTCCGGTCCGCCCGCCTCCCGGGGGGAAGCGGTATTTTCAAACCGGAGGGAAAAGGCCCCGTTATAGCGATCCTGAAAGGAAGGGCCAAGAAACAGATCCATGGCGATACGGCCCTTCCCGGCCGCCGCCCGGGGGATTACCTGGGGAACCAGAATGTCGAAACCGGTCCAGTTGAATTCCCCCGCCTCCGTAAAGCTGATGGTTCCGTAGTTGTTGCTGGTAAAGGCCGGCCCCTGGGCGAATATATTATGGAAAAGAGCCTCCCGGCGGGCCGTTTCCTGGATGATCAGATCCTCCACCTCCGCGGGGAGGGCCACAAACAGCAGGGTCCGCAGGGCGCCCCCGGATTCGGTATATTGAACCGCCAGGACCGTGTCCGAGCGGAGGGACATCTGGAGGGAACTTCCCTCAAAACGCCATGCCCGGGAACCGGCGGGACGGATGGCGGTGTAGGAAAAGGTTTGATCCACCGAGGGAAGATAGACGCGGGCGATCCCCGTATCCTGCCCCGGATCAAAACGCCATTGCCGGGAAAGCTCCTCCAGGTTGAGCCGCCGGTTGTTCACCATCACTCCGTAGGATTCGGGAGACCAGGTTTTTGTGAGCAGGTTTTCCAAATCCGGATCTTCGGCTTCCTCCTGTTCCGTCCGGACCACAGCCAGGGGGCCTCCGTAATGCTCAAAAAGTTTGAGCCGGTAGGAGAAACAATACCCCGTATTGCCGTCTTCGGTGAGAACCCGGTACCATTCGCCGGGCAGGGGATCCCCGGTGGCGCTGATGGCGGGGTTTCCCTCCGCCTGGGCCAGAACCTTGATGATCTCCCCGGTCCGCAGCCGGTAGACCCGGCGGGCGCTGTTATCGGGGTTATCCCTGATGGGAAGCCCGTCCTGCAGGGTCTCCGCATAGGTGAGGGCGTAGGGGGAAAAAGCTTCCGCCCGTTTCCGGGCCTTTCCCCTGCCGCCCACCAGTTCAAACTGGGAAAGGGGAATCTCCATCTTGTCCATGTCCTTTTTTCCGTCCCGGTATATCTCGGGGATACCCACCACCCAGACCTGATCGATATTGGATCTGATATACACCGGCAGCATTGTCCCCGAAGGAATAGGCGGATCTTCGGTGGACCAGAGCAGTACCCCCCATCCCAGCCGGGAGCAGGACGCGGGGAGAAAACAGGCGGCAATGGTAAGGGTCAGGACAAAAACCCGGCGGAATATTTGATGGTTCATTGTATAAACATCATTATCGCTACTTCATCTTCTTTGTCCAGACCCGCAGTTCATGGGCGGCCCAATGGACGATGAGGAGCCGCAGACGGTCAAAAGTGCAAAATTCGTCGTCCAGGAGCGCTTCGGAGAGGACAACCTGAACAACGGCGTGGGCCATATTGCCGGGGAGTTCCAGGACCCACCGGGACAAGGGGGCGCCGTTTTTTTCCCGGATAAAAGCGGAAACCGCCCCCTGAAAGGCCTTGGCCTGTTTGGCGTAGAAGGCAAATTCGGGGTCCTTTTTTCTTCCCCTTCCGTGACCGTGGCTGGAGAGATAAAACTCATAGGCTGATTCGGCTTCATCCATGGCGAGGGTCACGATCAGGGCGTGATCCTCCAGGTAACGGACCAGCAGGGGATAAAACTGATTTTGAATATCAAGAATGGCCGCCATGGCAAGAGTTACCTCATCCCGGAGATAGGGGGGCGGATCGGCGATTTTAAGAATGTCCAAAAGTACCGAAAGGGAATTGGGGGACCCGTAAATGCCGAAAGCCTCCACCCCCATGATCCTGAGCCGGGGGTTGTTGGTTTTCAGGATGATCCGTTCCATCTGGGGCCTGAAAGCCTCGTCCCCCAGCCGGGCCAGGGCAATCATCGCCTCGCCGGCCAGCATATAGTCCTTTGACGTGGCCAGTTCCCGGAGGAGGGGTATGGCGGAAAAACAGCCGTGGTTCCCCAGAATCCGGGCGGAAATATAGGCCGTGGTAAAGGGGTTGTTAATCAGGTCGGCGATGAGGGCTTTTTCCGCGTCTTCGTTCAGGGTTTCCAGGGCTTCCATGGCCCGCAGGGATTCAAGCCTGACGGCCAGCCGGGGGGATCGGGCCCGTTCCAGAAGCCCCTTGATCGCCAGTTTTGACGGGGTGTTGTGGAGGGCCCCCAGAAGCTGTTCTTCCTCATGGGAATCCCGGGTTTTGCTGAGGCGGTCCAGAATGGATATGGCCCGGAGATCCCGGGCGGAAAACATCACTTCCAGGGCGCCCATAAAAGGAAGGGCCCCCAGGGGGGTAAGCTTCCGCTGGAGGATCAGGGCGACAGCCGTTAAGACGGTCAATATGGCAAAGAGAATTTTAAAGGCCAGAAAAACGGTAATTCCGAAACCGGTGAGGATGTCCAGAAAAAGCCCCGCCAGAAAAGCGCCCCCCGCCCCCGCCACGCCGAATATAAAAAAGTAGAGAATCCCCATATTCATCATCATGTCCAGGGGAACCAGTCCCATAAAATAGGTTTGGGCGATGCCTTCGGCGCCGAGAAAACCGAAGTTGAGGACAAAAAATAAAAAGGTAAGAAACAAAATCGCGGTGGTCATGTTATTCACCGCCCCGGCGGGAAAAAAGACCACGGGGATCATACTGAAAAGGCCGATAAACACACAGACAATAAAAATCGGTTTTGCCCCGATCCGGTCCACGAGGAATTTGATAAGCAGGCCGATTATGAGGTTTCCCAGGCCGCCGAAAACCGTATACAGGGAAACCATGCCGTCGGTCTGTAAAAAAACCTCCCGGGCATAGACCACGATGAAGGCCCGGGATATGCCGGAGACCAGGGCGACGATAAAAAAGATCACCGCGAACCGTTTTACCGCGGGCTGGGACAGGGCTTTCCTGAAAATGCCGCTTAATGATACCCTTGTTCCGTTTTCCTCACCGGGCGGTTCGGGGATTTTCCTCATCAAAGCGCCGCTGAAAATGCCGCAGGCTATGCCCACGGTCAAAATAATGGAATAGAAATATATGGGCGGTTCCCGCCCCAGCGTTATGGCGATAAGAAAACCGGCGAACATCGCGATGGCGCTGTTGATAATCTGGATCTGGGTCATGTACGCGCCCCGGTCGGGCCCGGCGGCCAGTTCGCTCAAAACCGGGTTGTTGCCGATCATGCCGATTCCCCGGAAGACGTGGAAAAGCATCACTCCCAGCATCAGGAGCCCCAGGGCCAGATCCCGGTTTCCCGCCATTTCCGCAAAGGGGGCGGCCACCACCAGAACCATAACAATGGCCCGGAATATCCAGGTGAAACTGAAAACCCCCACAATGGAAAACCGCCGGGCCAGGAGCTTTCCCAGGGGGAGAAAAAAATAGGATACATAGAGCAGGGCGCTTAAAAGGCCGATATAAGTGGAGGACGCCCCGAGCCGCATGGCAAAGAGGGTAATGATACTGCCCACCAGAAAGTTCCATGAAAGGGCGTTAAACACATTGAATATATTGTACAATTCACGGGCTTTACCCAGACGGTACGGCGAAAGGGCAGTAACGGACATATATAAAAATATTATCCTTTGTGTTCCCCCTTGGCAAGGGGGCCAGGGAAGCACTCTCGGCGGGAAGCACCCCGGCAGGGCGTGTGGTTCGAAAAGTACCGGCACCGCCCGGCGCCCCCAAAAAGCCGCCAAGGGCGCGAAGCAGACGCCAAGGCCGCGAAGAACTCAGCGCTCTTTATGAACTTTGCGTACCCTTTGCGATCTTTGCGGTAAATCCTTAAGTCCTAACTGATAATCGCCTGTTCGTAAAAGCTGATGGCCCGGTGTTTGAGGAAGGTGTCGATGAGCCGGGAGTCGCTGAGGTTTTCTTTGGGGATGAAGCCCCCGGCCATGTGGTTGTGGCCGCCGCCGACCCCCACGCCCTCCACCACGCGGCAGACCAGGTCATTGGCCTTGACCCGGGAGCAGGTGCTTCTGACCGAAAGTTTGATCCCCGTGTCCCGGATGGCGTAGGCCACCACGATGTTTACCCCCGACACGCTGATCACAATGTCCCCGGCGGTGCCCAAAAGGGAATCG
>JAITKD010000174.1 GCA_031278575.1 Spirochaetaceae bacterium
GCCATTAAGATAAAACCGCACAAATTTCATGGCGAATGGAATTATACCATCAGACCACAGAAAAAGAGCGAACAATATAAAAGAGATATGTAAATGTTATTTATTTACAGTCTCTTAGGGGCCTGAAACCCCCTATGGGGGCCTGAAATCCCCTATGGGGGGGGAAAGGAGTATGAATGCCATGAAACGAAATGTTTTGTTATGGGCTGTACCCGTCTTTATCGCGGCGGTCCTCATAAGCGGCTGCGAACACAGTCCCTCCTACGGGGTTGACGACCCCGGACAAGGGTACATGAGCCGGGAAACGGCGGACCGGGTTTTCACCTGGGCGGAGGCCACCGGTGGGGTGGAGATCCGCACGTTCCGCAGCGCCGCGGCCTTAAAAGCTTACCTGGAAGGCGGCCGGCAAGCCGCCACGGAGAGCGGGTCCGTCCTGGCCCTTAACCGGATCGACGGAAAGCCCCTGGTGGGGATCGGGGAACGGGCCTTCAGCCCCGGCGTCCGGGGCGGGGACGGCGACATCACCACCGTGGTCAGGGCGTTCATCCTCCCCGAAACCATCGTGAGCCTTGGGGCGAGCCTCTTTGCCGGCGCGGCCAACCCGGTTACGGTGAGCATCCCTCCGGCGGTGGCGGAAAAACTCTCCCCGGCGGCCCTGCAAGCCGCGGCGGGGGACCGGGCCACCATCCAGAAGGTTGATCCGGCCAACCCGGACAAATCCCCGGAAGTTATTGTCCGGGGCCCGTCCGGCGGGAGCGGGTCCTCAGGCGGGAGCGGGAGTACGGGCGGCAGCGGGAACACCGGGTCCGCTACCCCGCAGGCGCCCGCTCTCCTGGAGGGGAGTCCGGTGGTAACCTATAGCGGCGGTCCTGCCGGCGTCTCCCTTTCGGCGGCCTTTACCTTTGACATGAACGTTACCCTGACCGGGGGCCATTCATCAGGCTGGGCCTTTTCGGGGGACGGAAGCCCCACGATCACCGCCTCCGCCGAGGGTCTGACCCCCGGGGAGCCTGCCGCCCTCAGCTTCACCGTGGCAAACCCGGCTTCGGGGGAAACCGCCGCCGTCCCGGAAATCACCCTCATGCCCGCGGCCGAAGCCTTCGTTCCCCAAACCGGGGCCGAATACACCGTGCGGTACGCCGACCGGTACGGGGCCGCCGGGCTAAAGGCCGAGAGCACCGGGGCCGCCGGGTGGTATTATGTTGAAGACTCAGGCTTGCGGCGGCTTTTCAACGCGGTCTACACCCCCAACGCGCCGGGGAGCCCCCCGGACGGTATGGGGGACGGGAAAACGGCGGTGGCCTACACTGAGGCAAACAAGGAAACCGTGAGCGGCCGGGCGCTGGCCCTGTTCAAAATCATCCTCGGGCCGAGCCGCGCCGAAGACCGGGTGGAAATCCGGGGGACAGACCTCCCCGAATCAGACGATGCCGGATCCGACCGGCAAATCGTCATCGACATCGGCTTTCCGGCCTCCGGCGCGGACGCGGACGGCGAAGAAGCGAACGGCGGGCTCCCGGCGTTCGCTATCCCGGCGGGCGCGCTCGGGAGTCCGGGCGGAGACTATGCCCATATCCGGCTCCGGGTGAACGGGGGCGCGGCCCTCGACATCGCGGATGGATACGGGAACCTCACCAAGGGCACGGTGGAAGTCATGCCCCGGGGGGAGCTCCGTTCCGGCAGCGATTCCGGGGCCTCCGGCGAGTTCCCCCTGGGAGCGGAGGGCCTTATCATTGCCCGGAACGGGTCCGCCGTAGGGCTGGGGTCTGAGGGCTGGTTCGTCGGGCCCTCCGCCTACTCGCCGGCAATCCTCTGGGACGGGGGGGATCAGACGGGGAACTACCTGGAAATCCGGGAGGACCGACTGGCTTTTTCGGCGAGCCTCACGGTGCGGAAGAGCCTCGAACTGAAGTACCTGGTGTGGTTCGTGAACGGCCCCACCCTGACCATAGACGCGGAAGATACCCTGCTGGACGGGAAAAAGGGGTTATTTGCCCTGGAGGACGCCCGGTTCTACGGAACGGCCAGCACGAGCGGCGGTTTGTACATCGGGAACCCGGCGTCGACCATACGTCTCCGTCCCGGCAACGCGATTTCCGGCTCGTTCCTAACCGGCGCCGATGCGGGCCTTATCACGGCGGAGAGCGGCGGCCTCGAAATAAGAAACCAGGGAAGCGCCGGTTCCGACGGGCCTCAAGATTACCATGAAGGGTCCCCCATTCGGGGGTATCTCAACTGGAAGCTGCCCTCCCCATAGGGGATTCAGGCCCCCATAGGGGGTTTCAGGCCCCTAAAGCGGGGTCTGACCCCCGAAGGCCGCTCCCTCCTTGGGGGTCAGACCTCAGACTGTGTCGAAACGCAGAAAATCGAGATAGGGCCGCTATATATAGCGGTATAAGACCACATAAAAAAGCAAACAACACTATATATAGAAGACAATGGGTTTTTACACAGTCTCCCCAGGGTTCCATGGGGGGTTAGGACAGACCTTTCCCCGGGGAGTTTTCGGCATGGTGTGGAAATGGAGGATAATTCGGGAGGCGAGGCGGATCGCGGCCCATTATCCGGGCGCGGGGG
>JAITKD010000176.1 GCA_031278575.1 Spirochaetaceae bacterium
CCGTCCCTGGGGGTCTGACCCCGGCATCCAACCGGCAACGCTGAGGGGCCTCCCCAGAAACACCCCGGATCGGACGGGCTTAACCAGAAAAAACTGTCCCCCCCGGGGCGGCGGACCAGCCCAGGCAAACTCCAGGCACCATATTTCCGGCCCGATAGGCAGATTCCGGATAAGTCGGCCGGTAACGGAACTCCTGGGGCTTGGGGCATTCGTAAGTATTTTCACCCCTCCAGCATACCCGGAAGGGAACAACCCCGCAAGCCATTCCCCCGCCTCGGCGGCCTACCCGCCGCTTGCGTCCCCCTGCGCCGGCATAGTCCGGCGTCCGAGTTCCCGTCCCCACGCGCCCGTAGCCCGGGTGCTTTAGCCATTCGAAAAAGCGGCGGGCGGAAGCGAAAGCCCGCCGGGGTTGTTATTGCGGCCTACCATAAAGGTCCAAAGGGCTAACCCCATAAAAGCATAGTTAAGCACAAACCCGGCCCTGATCCCCACAAAGTTGCCGTCAATCTGAACCCCGGCGGGCTTTCGCTTCCGCCCGCCGGATACCCAAAAGCTAAAACACCCGGATACACCAAGGTTGAAGCAATTACCAAATTCTGCTATAGTAAACCGGACCTTCTATATATAAGGATCAAGACCATGCGGGAAATCAAGATCAATGAAATCACCGGGTTTAAAATCGGAAACGCCCAAAACGAGGCGGGGGCCACGGGGTGTACGGTGATCCTCTGTGAAAAGGGAGCGGTAGCGGGGGTCGATGTCCGGGGCGGCGCCCCCGCTACCCGTGAAACGGAGCTGTTAAACCCCGTTAATATGGCGGAGCGGATCCACGCCGTCATCTTATCCGGGGGCAGCGCCTTTGGACTGGATGCCGGCGCCGGGGTCATGGCCTTTCTTGAGGAACGGAACATAGGTTTTGACGTGGGGGTCGGCATGGTTCCCCTGGTCTGCGGGGCCTCCCTTTTCGACCTCACCGTGGGGGACAGCCGGTGTTGGCCCGACAAGGCCATGGGCTACGCGGCCTGCGAAAATGCCGGGGGTGAAGTTGCCCAGGGGAATGTGGGGGCCGGAACCGGCGCTTCCGTGGGGAAATACCTGGGGCCGGACCGGATGATGAAGTCGGGCCTGGGCGTCTATGCCGTGGCCCTGGGGGAAGTAGTATGCGGAGCCTTGGCGGCGGTTAACGCCCTGGGGGATGTCCTGGACGCGGATACCGGGAGGCCCCTGGCGGGTATTTTAAATCCCCAAAAAACCGGCCTGGACAACACGGCGGAGCTGATGTACGGCGAGATCGGAAAGATCCGGGATCTGTTCAGGGGAAACACCACCATCGGCTGTGTGTTGACCAACGGGAAACTCACCAAGGCCCAGGCCGCCAAAGTGGCTTCCATGGCCCAGGACGGTTATGCCCGGGTCATCCGGCCCGTCCACACCTCCGCCGACGGGGATACGATTTTTGTGATGAGTACCGGCGAAGCGGAGGTTTCCCCCGATACCCTGGGAACCCTGGCCGCGGAAGTGATGGCCCGGGCGATCAACCGGGCGGTACTGGCCGCCGCGCCGGCCTACGGCCTTAAAAGCGCCGGGGATCTGCGCCCCTAACCGGGGAGGGAGGCAGCGATGAAGATCGTGATTATCGGCGCCGGCGCCATGGGGTCCCTCTACGGGGCAAAGCTGTCCGCGGTTACGGATACCCCGGTGTGCCTGCTGGACGTGTGGCAGGACCAGGTGAAGGAGATCAACGCCCGGGGCCTTACGGTGGAGGATGTTTCTTCCCCGGAACCTCGGGTGTACCGGAACCTCCGGGCCTTTCAGGACCCCGCCGGGATAGGCCCGGCGGATCTGGTTATCATTTTTGTCAAATCCACCCTGACCGCCCAGGCGGTCAGGACCGGCCGGGCCGTTTTTGGGGAAAACACCCCGGCCCTGACCCTGCAGAACGGCCTGGGGAACATCGAGGGCATCGCCGAAACCCTGCCCCGGACAAGCATCATCGCCGGTACCACCGCCCAGGGGGCCACCCTCCTGGGGCCGGGGCGGATCCGCCACGCCGGAAAGGGGAAAACCGTGATCGGCGAACTCGACGGCAGTATCAGCCCCCGGCTCAAGGCCGCGGCGGACCTTTTTAACCGGGCCGGCCTGGAAACGGAAATTTCCGCCAACGTGGAGGGGCTTATCTGGGATAAGCTCCTGGTAAACGTGGGGATCAACGCCCTCACGGCCGTCACCAGGCTGCGGAACGGGGGCCTCCTGGCCCATGAGGAATTGGCGGAACTTTTGGCCGCGGCGGTAACCGAGGGGGTCCGGGTTGCCGGGGCCAAGGGGATAAAACTCAATGTTCCCGATCCCGTAGCCCATACCCGGGAGGTATGCGCCGCCACCGGGGAAAACCAGTCCTCCATGCTGCAGGACATCCTGAAGGGCCGGCCCACGGAAATCGACATGATCAACGGCGCCATCCTGCGGGAAGGGGCCGCTTGGGGAATCGCCGCTCCGGTCAACGGGGTTTTGACCAAACTGGTCAAGTTTTTTGAAAAGACCGGCGCCGGGGAACGGGGACCGGCATAAAAAGGGAGAAAATAAAATGGGCGGTTACGCGGACATGGTTTTTAAAAACGGCGCGGTCATTACCGTGGATGCCGCGGACCGGGTGGTAGAGGCCGCCGGGGTCAAGGGGAACCGCATCGTTTTTGTTGGCCCGGATACGGAAGCGGAGGCCCTGATCGGCCCGGACACCAAGGTCTTTGATCTGGCCGGCCGGGCCCTGCTCCCGGGGTTTATCGACTCCCATTTTCATCCCATATTGACGGGCCTTTTTGGGGACGACGAGGACGCGGCCATTATCTTTACGGGGCAGCGGAACTGTAAGTCCATTGAGGATATTTTGAATTTGGTCCGGAAAGCCGCGGCCAGGCGGAAACCCGGCCGGTGGATATCCATGATGGGCTATGACCAGAACAAGGTGGCGGAAAAACGCCATGTTACCCGGGAAGAACTGGACCGGGCGGCGCCCCATAACCCGGTTCAATGTATGCGCGGCTGCGGCCATGTTTCGGTGTACAACACCCCGGCCCTGGCTTCCATTGGGGTGGAAACCGCCGCGGACGCCGCCAAATACCCCCCCAACGAGATCGTCCGGGAGGGGGATCGGCTTACCGGCATCGTCAAGGACCATACCCACTTTTTAATCTGGAGCCGGGTGGACTATTCCGAGGAACAGCAGATTGCGGCCCTGGAACGTTCCAATGACCTGCTTCTGCGAAACGGCATCACCTCCATCCACGATCCCGGGGAGTGCGGCAAAACCTCTTACAAGCTCATGTCCCGGTATTGCGCCCGGCGGAAGTTTAAGCCCCGGACCTATATGATGCTCCACAGCATCTACGGCAAACCCTTTTCCCTGGCCGAGGTGGATCATTTCCTGGCCCTGGGGCTGGAAAGCGGTATCGGGGACGACTACTTTAGGCTGGGGACCTGCAAATTTATGCTGGACGGCGGTACCAGCGGCCCCTCCTGCGCCACCCGGGAGCCCTATTCCCACGATCCGGACCTGCCGGGGATCCTGGGCTGGGAACGGGAGGAGACCGCCGCCTATATCGCCAAAATCAACGAGGCGGGCTGCCAATGCAGCGCCCATGCCGTGGGGGACCTGGCGGTGGAATTTATGGTGGAGGGTTACGAACGGGCCTTCCAAAAGACGCCCCGGCCGGAAGCCCGGCACCGGATCGAACACTGTACCCTGACGGACCAGGACCTGATCCGCCGCATGGCCCGGATGAACATCTGCCCCAGCTGCAACCCCGGATTTATCACGGTAAACGGCCGTAATTATACCGCCTATTACGGCCCCCGGATGAAGTATTTTACCGCCCTGCGGAGCATGATCGATGCCGGCATCCGGGTTTCCATCTCCAGCGACGCCCCCTCGGGTCCGGTGGAGCCCGCGGCCCTCCTGGACGGCTGCGTCAACCGTATCGACCGGGTTACCGGGGAGGCCGTGGACCGGACCCAGGCCGTTACGATCCGGGAGGCCCTCCGGCTCTACACCTACAACGGCGCCTACGGCAGCTACGAGGAAGACCGGAAGGGCAGCATCGAAGTGGGGAAGCTCGCGGACCTCACGGTGCTTTCGGCGGATGTTTTATCCCTTCCGCCGGAGCGGATCCCCGAACTGCGGGTGGATCTTACCGTGATCGACGGGGTGATAGAATTTGAACGATAGGGGAGGGGCGGAACCCCCGGTCAACCAGTTACGGATATGAACAGTGAAAAAAAGGAGTGGGGGTAGCGGAAAACCCGCCCAAGCCCGCGTGCGGGCGGCGCGGGGTTGAAGCGAGGGGGAGCCGCGTCAAAAACGGCTCGTCATGGGCAAAAGGGGTGCATCCGATGACATCCCCGGCGCTCCCCCTTTTTAACTGGTTGACCCCGGGGCGGAACCCCCGGTTTACGAACAAGTCCAAAAGGGGCCGGGAGGTCCCGGAAAATATAAAGAAAGGATGTCCCAATGAAAAAGAAGATGACCGTGTTGGATTTCAAAAAATTCAAGGAAGAGGGGCGGAAGTTTACCTATGTAACGGCCTATGACTACACCACCGCCAGTATCGTGAACGACAGCGAAACCGAGGTCATCCTGGTGGGGGATTCCCTGGGGATGGTGATGCTGGGTTACGGTTCCACCACGGGGGTAACCCTGGAAGACATGATCCACCATATCAGGCCCGTGGTCAAGGGCGCCCCGGACACCTTTGTGGTGGGGGATATGCCCTTTGGGTCCTACAATGTCAGCGTGGAGGAGGCCGTCCGCAGCGCGAACCGGATCATAAAGGAGGGGGGCCCGGACTGCGTGAAGCTGGAGGGGGGGGTGGAATTCGCCGATACCGTGGCGGCCATCACCCGGGCGGGGATCCCCGTGATGGGACATATCGGCCTGACCCCCCAGACCACGAGCCAGTTGGGGGGCTTTAAGGTCCAGGGCGGGACCCCCGCGGGGGCGGCCAAGCTCATCGCCGATGCCAAGGCCCTGGAGGAAGCCGGCGCCTTTTCCGTGGTCCTGGAATGTGTCCCCAGCGTAGTGGCCAAGGCCATCACCCAGGCCCTGACCATCCCCGTCCTGGGCATAGGCGCGGGGCCCCATGTGGACTGTCAGGTGCTGGTACTCCAGGATATGCTGGGAATGTTCGGGGACTTCAAACCCAAGTTCGTCAAACGGTACGCGGAACTGCGCCGGGATATGGTGGAGGCCCTGAACACCTTCCACCGGGAGTCCCTGGACGGTTCCTTCCCTTCCCCGGAGTACAGCTTTAACAGTAAAGTGGAAGGGTATCCGTGAGCCGCTACTCCTTTGTGCTGGTGGATGACGAGCCGGAAATCCGGGAGGGTATCCGGGACGCCATCCCCTGGGAAGATCTGGGGTTCTCCTTTGCCGGGGCCTGCGCCAACGGCTTTGAGGCCCTGGAATTGGCCGAGCGGATCCGGCCCGACGTGGTGATGACCGATATCAATATGCCGTTTATGGACGGCCTTACCCTGGCGGACCGGCTGCTTTTGGCGTTGCCCGATACCAAGGTCCTCATCATCTCCGGGTATGACGATTTTGAATATGCCCGCAAGGCCCTGCGGCTCCAAGTTTACGATTATATTATAAAGCCTATAACCCCCGGGGAATTCAAAACCGCCCTAACCAAACTCAAACAAACCATGGATGCGGAACGGGAAAACCGGCGGGATCTGGAACATATCAAAAAACAGCTTGCCGAAACTATCCCCCTCCTGCGGGAACGGTTCCTGGCCCACCTCATCGAAGGAAAACTGGACCGGAACAGCATCCTCGAACGGCTCGCCTACTTCGATCTGCCCCTTCCCCCGGAGGGAGCCGCCTACCAGTGCCTGGTCCTGGACTTTGTCCGCCGCCGGAAAGGGGAGGATTTTCACATCGACCTCATCACCGGGCGGAATATCCTGGAGGGGTTTATCGGCTCCCTGGGGCAGGGCATAGTCTTCCAGGACGGGGGGGACCGGCTGGTGATCCTTATCTGGGGAGAAAACCGGGCCGTTGTGTACCGGGAGGGGTTAAAAGCCGCGGAATTGCTGTGGCACAAGCTCCAATCCCTGCGGTTTACGGATATCGCCATTGGGGTAGGGGAGGCGGCGGAGTCCCTGGAATCCCTGGAAACCTCCTACCATACCGCCGCCGAGGCTTTGGCCTGGGGGATGCTCCGGGAGAAGATCGGCCTGACCGCTTACCGGGAAGTGATGGGGAAGACCGAACCCACCGGGGGGAGGGCCGGTCCCGGCTGGGGCAGGGAGATCGTGTCGGCCCTTAAAATCGGCGCCGGGGAGGAGGTCCGCCGGCATATCGGGGCTATGGTGGATTATTTTAGAAAGACCCCCCTTACCATAGACGACTACCATATAAAACTGCGCCTGGTCTTGGCCGCCCTGCTGCAAGGTATGGAAGACATGGAAATTCCCCAAAGGGAAATTTTTCCCCCTTCTTCGGATCCCTTTGCGGATATCAAGCGGCTTAAAAGCCTGGACGAGGTCCGGGACTGGTTTTTCCTCCTGGCGGATACCATCGGTTCCTATACCAGTACCCGGCAGGAGAATTTTGCCCTGGTTAAGGTCCGGGAAGCCCTGGACTATTTGGAGGTCCATTACGATGATCCCGCCCTTTCCCTCCAGGGCTTGTGCAAAAAACTCGACATCAGTACCAGTTATTTCAGCGCCGTCCTGAAAAAGCACCACGACAAGACCTTTGTGGAGGAACTGACCGCTATCAGGATCCGCAAGGCCATGGAACTGCTGCGGACCACGGACCTGATGACCTACGAGATTGCCGAAAAAGTAGGCTACCGGGATGCCCATTATTTTTCCTTAAGTTTCAGAAAATCCACGGGACTTACCGCTACGGAATACCGGAACGCCAACGCCGGTTCCAGGATCGTCCATGTCCGTCCGTAAAAGGGAGCCCCTCAAGGTCAAGCCGAGGTTCCAAAGCATTCAGGTTACCATCGCCCTGGCCTTTATGATCCTGTTGGTGATCGTCATTGTGGGGGCCATCCTTATCGCCTTTGGGGTAACCGAAGAAACGGTCCGGATTACTTCCCGGCGTTACACCCAACTGCTGGTCCGGCAGATTGCCAACAATATCGAATTCTATATCGACTATATGGACTCGATCTCCGCCTTTGTGGAGGCCGACGGCAGTGTACGGGAATACCTGGGGGCGGTTTCCGCCGCGGAACGGGAAGCCGCCGCGGAACCGGTCCGGTCGGTCCTTACGGTGATGACCACCACCCGGAACGATATTTCCCTGATCGGGATCTTCAGTTACCGGGGGGGATTTATTACCCAGGACCGGGAAAACACCCTGAACCCCATGGCGGATCCCCCCCGGCAATCCTGGTACGCCGCGGCCCGGGAAGCCCGGGGGCTTTCGGTGGTTTCCTCCTCCCACGTACAGAACATCATCAAAGGCCAATACCGCTGGGTCATTTCCCTTTCCCGGGAGATCATCGACGAGGAGACCGGCCGGGGCCTGGGGATACTCCTCGTGGACCTCAACTTCCGGATCATTGACCGGATATGCAGCTCCATCCAACTGGGCGAGCGGGGGTATATCTTTGTGGTGGACCAGCGGGGGGATGTGGTGTACCACCCCCAGCAGCAGCTCCTCTACGGCGGCCTTAAAACCGAAAATATCCGCCGGATTATCGATGAGACCACGGGGTATTTTCCCGGGGACGATGAGGACCGGGAAAAATTGTACAGCATCGAAACCATGCGTTCCACGGGCTGGAAAGTGGTGGGGGTAAATTACCGGAGCGAATTTGTGGAAAACCGCGGCGCTATCCGGCGGAATTATACCTTCTGGGGGCTTTTCTTTTTGATCGCCTCCATGGCCATTTCCATATTCATCTCCCAGCGTATATCCAAACCCATCAAAGAACTCCGCCGGTCCATGCTCGCGGTGGAACAGGGCAACTTCGATATTCTGGTGGACATCCGTTCTTCCAGCGAGATCGGGGAATTGGGGAAGGACTTCAACATCATGGTGGGAGAAATAAAGGCGCTGCTCCGGCGGGTTACCCTGGAACAGGAGCAGAAGCGGAAGAGCGAACTCAAGGCCCTGCAGATGCAGATTAACCCCCACTTCCTCTACAACACCCTGGATTCGGTGATCTGGATGGCCGAAGGGGGCAAACAGACGGAGGTGATCGCCATGACCTCCGCCCTGGCCCGGCTCTTCCGTATCTCCATCAGCAAGGGAAAAGAAATAATCGACGTTGCCTCCGAGATTGAGCATGTTAAAAACTATCTGACCATCCAGAAGATCCGTTACAAGGACCGGCTGGATTACCGGATCGAGGTGGAGGAGGAGATCAAATCTTTTCAGATAGTCAAGATCATCCTCCAGCCCCTGGTGGAAAACGCCATTTATCACGGGATAAAAAACAACTCCGTCGCGGGGACGGTGGTTATTTCCGGCTGCCGGACCCCCGCGGGCATGGACCTGGCGGTCCGGGACGACGGGATCGGGATGAACCGCGCGGCCCTGGAAAAACTCCGCCAGAGGCTCCGCGTCCCCTGGGACGGGAGCCGGGAAAAAAGTTCCGGGGCCGCGGCCGAAGATACCCGGGGCCCCGAAGCGGGGATCGACGTTCCCGGCGGCGGCGTCGGAATCCGCAACGTAGATGAACGGATCAAACTCTACTTCGGCCCCGATTACGGTCTTGAATTTGAAAGCCGGGAGGATGAGGGAACCACGGTGTTCATCCACCTTCCGGCCGTAAAAAAGGAGTTTGGCCAATGAACAGGGCAAAAAAACCGGGCGTCCCCGGGGGAAGCCGGATTTCCCGGGGTTTCGACATACTCATTCCTGCCCTCCTGACCCTGATATTCCTGGGGGGAAGCCTGGGCATCTTCTTCCTGGTCCGCACTCCCCCGCAGCAGGAGATCCGGGTTACCGCGGTGATAAAGGCGGTGGCCAATGATTCGGAATTCTGGGAGGTAGTCAAAACCGGTATGCGGGCCGGGGCGAATGAATTCGGCCTCAGCCTGGATATTCAGGGGGCCTGGGCCGAGAGCGATGTGGAGGGCCAGATCCGGATCATAGAAAACATCCTCAAATATGAGCCCCCGACGGTTCTGATCCTGGCGGCGGCGGATTATATCCGGCTGGCGCCCCTGGTGGAGGAGGCCGTATCCGCGGGGGTCAAGGTGATAACCATGGATTCCGGGGTGGACAGCCCCCTTCCCCGTACCTTTGTCGCCACCGATAATGTGGAGGGAGGGAAAAAGGTCGCCCTCGAAATGATCCGTATTCTGGAACCGGGCCGAAAGCTGGCAATCGTCAACCATGTCCGGGGCACCACCACCGCCATAGACCGGGAACGGGGGGTCCGGGAGGTTTTGGAAAAAGACGGCCGTTATCCGGTGGCCGGCACCTGGTTTACCGATAACTTTGCGGATCGGGCCTATGCCATCACCGGGGAAATCCTGCGGGAGCACCCCGATCTGGGGGGTATTCTGACGATGAACGAGATCTCCACCATAGGCGCGGCCCAGGCCCTGCTGGATTCGGGCCTTGCCGGAACTATCCGGCTCGTGGGCTTTGACAACCCCCTGGGGAGGATAAATCTGATTGAAGCGGGGATCATCGACGCCGTGGTTATACAAAAACCCTTCAATATGGGCTACCTTGCGGTACGGGCCGCAATGGACGCCGCGAAAAACGGCGGCCTGCCCCCCTTTATCGACACCGAATCGGTACTTATCACCGTGGAAAACCTCTACGAACCGGAGAACCAGAAACTGCTTTTCCCCTTTGTGGAGTGATGGGCCCCGGCGGCGTAAGTCCGGCGGCGCCTGAGGGAGGATGGTTCCAAAGGGCCTTCAAAAAAAGATTTTTTTTACCTTTTTCCATAAAAATTTAACTTTACGGCGTAAATAAAGAGGGAATACAATGTTCCAATGGCCCTGAAGCGGGCCAAAAAACAATGTTTCATGGAGGAAAAGATATGAAAAAAATGGTGTTGATTCTCGCGGTACTATTCGCGGTTTCCGCCCTGGTATTCGCCGGAGGCGGCGGCCAGCAGTCAGGCGGTCAGCAGTCCGGCGGACAATCAGGCGGCGCCCAGGCCAGCGCCAGGCCCCAGATTGCCCTTTTGATGCGGAACATGAATGAGCAGTTTCTGAAGGATTATGCGGAGAATATACGGAGATTAGCCGCGGAAAAAGGGGTGGACCTCAATGTCCAGGACGCGAATAACGCCCCGGATACCCAGCTTACCCAGCTCCAGACCCTGCTCAATCAGGGGTACAAGTATTTTGTTATTATCCCCCTGGTACCCGAGCTTTCCGACCAGATGAATCAGCTCATCGCCGAACGGGGCGGAGCGGCGGCCTATTCCAACATTCAGCCCACGGTAGACGCCCTTAAAGTAGGGAAGAGTTTCTTCTTTGCCTCTTCCCCCGAATTTGTCGGCGGACGGTATCAGGGCCAGCTTATTGCCGATTATTTCGACAAGAATCCCGGTAAGGCCCCGGGGAAGGCCCTGAATATGCTCCTCATCCTGGGACAGCTCGGCCATCCCGCCCAGGTCAACCGGGAAGCGGGCCTCCTTTCGGAGCTCAAGACCCGGGGGTATACGGTTAATATCGTGGCCCGGGATACGGCGAACTGGACCCCGGATCAAGCCCAGCAGAAAATGGACGCCTGGATCGGCGCCTACCGGGGCAGGTTCAACGTGGTCGCCGCCCAGAACGACGGCATGGCCCTGGGAGCGGTGGAGTCCCTCATCCAGAACGGCCTTACCAAGAGCGATACCAGCGACGGCACGATCCTGACCGTTCCGGTTCTGGGGATCGACGCCACCGGCGAGGCCTTAAACTCCATGAAGGAAAACAAGCTCTACGCCACGGTATTGCAGGACGCGGTGGGACAGGCCACAACGGCCTTTGACGTGATCTATCAGGTCGCTACCGGCGCCTACAAGCCCGGCAACGCCGCGGGCGGAACCCCCGTGGCTACCGCCGTCATTGATGAGGCCCCGGCTAATGACCCCGCGGTCATTGGGCAGTGCTATCTGGTGCCCTTTGTACCGGTAGACAAGGATTCGGATTATTACAAGGCGAACGCCCCCCGCTAAGGGGAGGCCGGCTTACGGGACTTGTCCGCATTTTTGCGGTACGGCAAATTTGCCCCTGTCCCGCAGGCTTCCGCCGGTAGCTACCGGCATTTACCCATGACACTCAGGCTGTCCGAAGGGATAAACGGTTTCGGACAGCTTGACTTTTTACGGGTTTTAGGGGAGATATAATAGAATATGGAAGAATCAGCCCATATCATTGAAATGTTGGGGGTAACCAAACACTTCCCCGGGGTGCTTGCCCTGGACAACGTGGACTTCCGGGTCATGCCGGGGACGGTCCACGCCCTCATGGGGGAAAACGGCGCGGGGAAATCCACCCTCATGAAGTGTCTTTTCGGCATATACAAAATGGACGCGGGAAAGATCATCCTCCGGGGCCAGGAATGTCATTTTAACAGCGCCGCCGATGCCATGGCCGCGGGGGTCTCCATGATACACCAGGAACTTTCCAATGTTCCGGAACGTTCGGTGGCCCAGAATATCTGGCTCGGCAGGGAACCGGTGAACCAATTACACCTCATCGATCACAAAAAAATGTTCCGGGATACCCAGGCCCTGCTTGAGGGGTTGAATTTTAACTTTAATCCCGTGGCGCCCATGAAAAGCCTCTCCATCAGCCAGCAGCAGGGTTGCGAAATCGCCAAGGCGGTTTCCTACAACGCCCAGGTGGTGGTAATGGACGAGCCTACCAGCTCCCTCACCGAAAATGAGGTGGCCCATCTCTTTGAAATCATTCGGGATCTCCGTTCCAAAGGGGTCGCGATCATTTATATTTCCCACAAAATGGAAGAGATCTTCCAGATCGCCGATTTGGTAACGGTCATGCGGGACGGACGGGTGCTAGGCGCCTATCCGGTTACGGATCTTACGGGGGATAAACTCATCTCCCTCATGGTGGGCCGGGACACCACCCACCGGTTTCCCCCGGTGGAATCGGTGGTTGGGGAAGTATGTATGGAGGTTAAAAACCTTACCGCCCGGAATCCCCGTTCTTTTAAGGACGTCAGCTTTGAACTGCGGAAGGGGGAGATCCTGGGCATCGGGGGCCTGGTGGGGGCCCAGCGGACGGAGCTGGTGGAGGCCATCTTCGGCGTCCGGGACATTGCCGGCGGCGAAGTATGGGTCAACGGGGAACCGATTAAGCGGATCACCCCCCAGGCGGCGATCCGTTCCGGCATCGGCTTTGTTACCGAAGACCGGCGTAATTCCGGAATTTTTCCCCTCCTGGACGTTACCACCAATACCACCATCGCTTCCCTGGGAAATTACCGGAACCAGATCGGGCTGCTGAATCACCAGCAGCTTATTGACGTGGCGGCGAAACAGAACCAGGCCCTTAAAACCAAGACCCCGTCCATGGGTACGATGGTACAGAACCTCTCCGGGGGGAATCAACAGAAGGTTATTCTCAGCCGCTGGCTCATAACCCTGCCGGACATTCTCATCCTGGATGAACCTACCCGGGGTATTGACGTGGGGGCAAAGTTTGAAATGTATACTATTATGAGTGATTTGGCGAAACAGGGGAAAGCGATTATTATGGTGTCCAGTGAGATGCCTGAACTTATCGGTATGAGCCACCGGGTACTGGTACTCTGCGCCGGACGCCTGACGGGGACCCTTAGAAAAGAGGAACTAACCCAGGAAGCGATCATGCGGTATGCGACCCAATTTGCCTAAGGGAAGCGCTGATTTATTCAATCGAGAATTCGCCAACTGCGTTGGCGCAATCGGCGCTGCTTTAACGCAAGGTAAACAAAGTTTACCCCATTTGCGCAATGAAATGAGCAAACACATTAGGGAAACGCGATTAGCGTCAAGTTAATCAGCGTTTCCCTAAGGGTCGTTTGGGCTTTCATCGTAAGGAATGCCGGAACGGAGTTTTGCATAAGGGAGAAAAATATGAAAAATTTCAAGCAGTATTTAAGTAAGTATACCACCTTGTTTACGTTTGTATCTTTGGTTTTTATTTTGGCGGTTCTCACCCGGGGACAGGCATTGAGTTGGGCATCGATCAAAACCCTGATAATCGCCGAAGCGGTTCGGGCCTTCGCGTCCCTGGGGGTGGGGATGATCATCATCACCCGGGGGATAGACCTTTCCATCGGGTATGTGGTATGCCTTACCGCTTCGGTGGCCGCCTCTTTTGCCCAGGTTCCCACCTATGAGTCGGCCCTGTACTACGGCCATTCCTTTCCCCTGGTGGTTCCCATTGTGGCCGGTATCCTTGCCGGGGGGCTTTTCGGGCTCTTTAACGGGGTTCTGGTGGCTTACGGTAAGCTCCCCCCCTTCATCGCGACCCTGGGAACCATGTCCATAGCCCGGGGGATCCAGCTGATCTATACCAAGGCCGCCATAGTCGGCTCCCTGAACAGCAGCTTCAAAAATCTGGCCCAGAAATCCATCGGGCCCGCGGCATTTTCGATCCCCTACCTGGGCATTTACGTGCTGATCATCACCGTGGTGATTTGGGTTTTACTGAAACATACCAAACAGGGGACTAATTTTTACGCCATCGGGGGTAACGCCCAGGCGGCCCGGGTGTCGGGGATCAACGTGGAACGGGAACTGATGTGCGTCTATTTCTATGCGGGGCTGCTCTATGGGGCCGCCGGGGTACTCCAGGCGGGCCGGCTGGGGCTGGCCAACGCCCTTACCGCCAACGGTATGGAACTGGACGCCATCGCCGCGGTTACCGTGGGAGGG
>JAITKD010000252.1 GCA_031278575.1 Spirochaetaceae bacterium
AAGAAAGCCGCCGGAGGCTCATGGACATCGCGGTGGATAACCTGGCGGCCTTTATAAAGGGCAGCCCGGTGAATGTGGTGAAATGAAGAACCTCGGGGTAAGGCCGAAGCAAGCGCGGAAACTATGTTTCCCATGTTTAGCCGATTTATTCTCGATTGAATAAATCAGCGCTTCCTTAGTTGTCTTTGGTTTTGAGAACCGCGAGGAAAGCGCTTTGGGGTAATTCCACATCCCCCACCATTTTCATCCGCTTTTTCCCTTCCTTTTGTTTTTCCAGGAGTTTCCGCTTCCGGGTGATATCCCCGCCGTAGCATTTGGCCAATACGTCTTTCCGCAGGGCATTAACCGTTTCCCGGGCGATGATCTGGCTCCCGATGGCCCCCTGGATGGGAATCTTGAACTGCTGCCGGGGGATCTCGTCCCGCAGGCGTTCACAGACAAGCCGGGCCCTGTCGTAGGCGTTACCCTTAAACACCAGTTGGGACAGGGCGTCCACCCCCTTTCCGTTGAGGAGTATGTCCAGCTTGACCAGTTCCGTGGGCTTGTAACCGGTGATATCGTAATCAAAGGATGCGTACCCCCGGCTCGTACTTTTAAGGCGATCGTAAAAGTCGAAGAGGACCTCCGCAAGGGGCATATCGTAGACAAGTTCCACCCGTTTTTCGTCCAGGTAGGTCATGTTGGTCTGAACCCCCCGCTTCTCCATACAGAGGGTCATGATATTTCCCAAAAAGGACGTTGGGGTGATAATCGAAGCCCGGATATAAGGTTCTTCCGCCTCCTCCACCTTTCCCTCGTCGGGGTACTCCGTGGGGTTATCCACAAAAACATCCTCCCCGTTCCGCAGGCGTACCTTGTATTTTACCGACGGGGCGGTAAAGATCACCGACTGGTCGAATTCCCGCTCCAGCCGTTCCTGGATAACCTCCAGATGGAGGAGCCCCAAAAAGCCGCAGCGGAACCCGAACCCCAGGGCCACGGAGGAATCCTTTTCGTAGATCAGGGAAGCATCGTTGAGTTTTAATTTTTCCAGGCTGGTTTTGAGTTCCTCATAATCGTTGGAATCCACCGGATAAATTGAGGAAAACACCACGGGCTTTACCTCCCGAAACCCCGGCAGGGGGGAAGGACAGGGATTTTCCGCGGCGGTTACCGTGTCCCCCACCCGGACATCCCCCACGGTTTTTACCCCGGCGATGACGTAGCCCACGCTCCCCGCGGAAAGCTCGGCGGCCTCCACGAGGGCAAGTTTGAAGACCCCCAGGGTCTCAATTTCGTATTCCGAACCGTTGGACATGAACCGGATCCGCATCCCCCGTTTTATGGAGCCGTCAAAGAGCCGCAGGTGGACCACCACCCCCCGGTAGGGATCGTAGTGGCAGTCAAAGATCAGAGCCCGCAGGGGGGCGTCGCTTTTTCCCGCCGGCGGGGGGATACGCCGGACAATGGCCTCAAAAAGTTCGTCTACCCCGGTCCCCTGCCGGGCGGAAACCAGGAGGGCCGCCCCGGAATCCAGGCCCAGATCGTGGTCTATCTGTTTTTTCGTCCCCGGAATATCCGCCGCGGCCATATCGATCTTGTTGATCACCGGGAGGATTTCCAGGTTGTGTTCCAGGGCCAGGTACATATTGGAAAGGGTCTGGGCCTGCACCCCCTGGGTGGCGTCCACCAGGAGCAGGGCCCCCTCGCAGGAATTAATGGCCCGGGAAACCTCGTAGGTAAAGTCCACATGGCCGGGGGTATCCACCAGGTTAAGCTCATAAACAACCCCATCGGAAGCGGTATAGGGGATGGTTACCGCCTGGCTTTTTATGGTTATCCCCCGTTCCCGTTCAATATCCATAGTATCCAGGATCTGGTCCTGGAAATTTCTGTCCTCCACGAGCCGGCCTTTTTGGATAAGCCGGTCCGCCAGGGTCGATTTGCCGTGATCAATATGGGCGATGATACAAAAATTACGGATATGTTCGGGCTTGGTCATGGTTTATCTAAGCATATTTACCGTATTTTTTAAAGTGGGAATATGATAGGATAGCTATATCTTATCATTAATCTGGAGTACCTATGAGAAGAAAAGATCGGGAAATAACGGATAGTGAAGAACTCCTGGCCGTCATCAGCCGGTGTAAAGTGTGCCGGCTTGCCATGGCGGAAAACAACCGGCCCTATGTGGTTCCCCTGAATTTCGGATACGAATACAAAAACGGGACGCTCTGTCTTTACTTTCACAGCGCCCAAGAGGGACAAAAACTCGATATGCTTAAAAAAAACCCCGAGGTCTGTTTTGAGATGGACGGGGCCCACCAATTAACAAAAGGCCCGGAGCCCTGTACCTATGGCTTTAACTATGAAAGCATCATCGGGTTCGGTACGGTCGAATTCGTGGAAGGGGAGGAAGAAAAATCCCATGGCCTCAATCTCCTGATGAAACATCAGACCGGGCAGGATCGGGACTTTGTTTTTGAGGAGCCCCGCCTGCGGGCGGTGGCGGTTTACCAAGTAACGGCCCGGTCTTTCACCGGGAAACACCGGACCCTGCCGGGGTAGCGCCTGCTCAGAAGGACTTCATACGGCGCCGGTTCCCTGCCGTACCGTGCCGGAGCTT
>JAITKD010000001.1 GCA_031278575.1 Spirochaetaceae bacterium
CGTACCGGTCCCCCCAGATATGCCCGATCCGGCCTTCCGCACGGTTGTACCGCTGGGCAAACACCTGTTTCAGCCACTGCATGATTGCGGGCAGTTCCAGCCCGTCCGCGGGCTTGATATAAAACGTCAGCCAGTCGTCCTCAAGACACAGCTTCCGAACCTCGAAAACGAACCGAAGCGTCGTCTCCCGGAATACCCGGGCAAACAGCGCCCGGGCCTTATTGGGGACAGACCCCGCGGTACCGGTCCCCTGACGGAACAACGGCTCCCGGTTGTTGACGCGGGTACGGATTTCGTACCACACCCCTTGCTTGAGTATGCGTAATGATCTCATATAGAATATATGGGATTGATCCGCCGTTTTGCTTTACTGAATTGCCCAAAAACTTCAATTTCCGAACAAATTCCGTTAAAATTTGTGGGTCACGTACAGCGTTGGAGGCCGGGGCATCCCTTCCCGTACCGGCGGCAGGCCGTAACCCTTAGATTTCCGGCATCCCGAAACGCCTCGTTTTTTAAGATTTTTGTTTGAACGCCGCCGACAATTTGCCCCGGTTCCTAAGGAAGCGCTGATTTATTCAATCGAGAATAAATCGGCGCTACTTTAACGTTGTATTCGCGCAATGAAATGAGCAAATACATTAGGGAAACGCGATTAGCGTCAAGTTAATCAGCGTTTCCCTAACTCATAAACCACATGGCCCACCAGTGGCAGACCGCCCCGGCGAGGACAAAGACGTGCCAGGTTACGTGGGCTCCCCGGCGGTAGGGTTTACGGTACCAGAGGGTTCCCAGGGTATAGGCCGCCCCTCCGGCAGCCAGGAAGATGAGGCTTACGCGGGGGAGGGAACGGAACAGGGCGGGACCGCCGGCCGCCACCGCCCAACCCATCAGCAGATAAACCGCAATCTCCGCTTTTTTGAGGGGTTTGTAGTTTACCGCATAGAGAACTATCCCCGTTACCGCCAGGGCCCATTCAATGCCGAAAAGGGTCCAGCCCCAGGGCCCCCTGAAGCTGATCAGGCAGAAGGGGGTATAGGTACCGGCAATAAGGAGATAGATGGCCGAATGGTCCAGGATACGGAACACCCGTTTTACCCCTTCGTGCTGGATTGCGTGGTACAAGGTGGAGGCCAGGAACATGCTGATCATGGCGGCGGTGAAGATCACATAGGATGCAACCGCCCTTCCCCCTCCCCCGGCGCCTCCCAGACGGCCGTTAGCCCGCAGGGCCAGGAGGACGAGGCCCCCAATGGCCAGGATCAGCCCAAGCCCGTGGAGTACGGAATTGGCAATTTCCTCCCCCGGGGTTTGAAAAGGCAGGGGAGTGGGGATAGGATGGACGATACTCCGCATATTCATATACGTTATGACCCATTTTCCGGTTCATGGTTGCGGGGAACCGGGAGGGACTTCACCTTTGAACCGGAGATCCCAGGCCCCTCCCCGCCCCGGATTGAGCCCCCCGCCCAGGATGCGCCCTAAAAAAGGAAGCCCCGCTTCCAGGGCGCCTTTAAGCGGCCAGGGGGGGTTATAGATAATCAGGCCGCTTCCGTACAGGCCCCGGGTTTCCGAATCCCCCATGCGGGTGTACAATTCCGCCCGCAAACGCTTCCCCCCATAGAGGGACCAGAGCAGATCCGGAAACCCCGCATTCCCTCCCGATCCCCCTTTCCGTCCCAGCAGGGGGTACCAGATGATATAACAACCTGAGGAAAACCGCCCCAGGGCGTCCTTTAAAACCTCCGGGAGGATCCGGTAATCATCTTTGCGTTCGTAGGAGGGATCGATAAAAATAAGGCCCCGCCGGGAAGGGGGTGGCACCAGGGCTTTCAGGGCGGCAAAGCCGTCCTCCCGGCGGATTTGTATCCGGGGGTTCTCCCGGAACCGGGCTTGCAGCAGGGTAAAATCCGCCGGATGGAGTTCAAAACAGACCCCCCGGTCCTGTTCCCGGAGCAGCGCCGCCATAATGGCCGGGGAACCGGGGTACCGGGTTATGCCGGTATGATCCCCCGGAGGGGAGTCAGGGGAACGCTCCCGGCGGTTGAGTTTCCGTACCAATTCAACCAAAGACCGCGCCAAAGGCGGCAGGGTTCCCGCGGGTTCTTTCAGCAGCGGGGTTATGCCCTGTTCCCATTCCCGGTTTTTTGCCGCGTACCCTTCGGTGAGGTCATAATAACCAGCCCCGCCGTGGGTATCGATACAAAGCAGGGGGTTTTCCTTTTTCCTCAGATACTCAAGGCAGTATATGAGGACCCCGTGTTTGAATACATCCGGGACATTCCCGGCGTGAAAGGCGTGTCTATAACTCAGCACTCTTTTTCCTTTACGGCGTATTTTAGTTTGGCGGAATGTAACGTGGAGTCGATGGTTCCCTTGGGTATCCCCAACAGGTCCGCAATCTGGCGGTTTGTCGGATCAAGCCGCATGACGGAAAATCGCCGCCGCATGGATTCCAGCCGTTTTCTGGCCCGGTTCAGGCGTTCCTGCATTTTTTTTCGAAACGCCGAACCCTCCGAGGCGGCGAGCATCCGTTGTTCAAAGGAAATACACCGGTAAAATTGGCTATGGATCCGTTCCTTGAGCCCCTGAATTTTTTCTTCCTTTTCCAGCCGCAATGTCCGTAATTCATCCACCATTTTTTTTAAAATTTCCTTTTTTATTCCTATCGCCGGGGCTATCCGGGAAACAAAATCATCGGATACAAAATAGTAGGATTTTAGTAATAAAATCAGGACCTGCTGGGGATTGGGAACCGGTTTATACGACGGTAGTTTCTCCGGATAACTGGGTTCGTCGTCTCGAACCGATAATTCGTTCGCCTGTTCCTTCCAGCAGGTATGCTCCGATATACTGTGATCCGCTTCCCGGAAACGGAATTCCCGGGAAGAATAATATACCAATG
>JAITKD010000075.1 GCA_031278575.1 Spirochaetaceae bacterium
AAATGCGGTAAACGGATACCCCAGGATCGGCTTGAGGCTATCCCCTATGCGTTGATGTGTATTGAGTGTAAAACCGTGGAGGAGCGGAGAACCCGGTGAATTTTTGGGCGGGGTTAAAGGAGCACTGATTTATTCTCGATTGAATAAATCAGCGCTTCCTTAGAGCAAACTCCGGGGTATGGATCCCAACTTCCAATCAAACTGATGGCCTGGACTGAGCCATATTTTGAACAATTACTGTTCCAATCGGGATTTGCATCTCAAACGGAACCTGTGACGGCTGATCCTTAACAATTTTAATACGATTGCCACGGGTGTTTGACCCGGCCCCGCGGAACCGGGGTGAGTTCCGCCGCCGCGCCCTTCTCAAAATAGTTCAAAGTTGTTATCCTTACCTTTAATAGAGTCGCTCAAAAACTTCGGTCTTTGAACAACTTCCGATAAGGTCTTTAATAAGGGTGTATCATGGATATTCAAAGTACGGTAAAAAATCTGCATCCCCTGGAAATTAAAATCATCCTTTTTTATAAAAAAGATGCTGAACTAACCATCGAAAAGGTTGAAAAAGATCTGGGCTTTAAGCCGGGGAATGGGAACCAGGCCCTGTCCTGGCTTGCCGGTAAGGGTATAGTCAGGGAAATCCGCCGGGAAGCCAAGGGCTTTTTTGAATTGACCGGCCTGGGCCGGCAATGGAAGGAGCAGGGGACTCCGGAGGAACGGATCGTTGAATTTATCCGGCTCAAACAGGGCGTCAGGCTCCCGGAGATCGCCCAGACCCTGGGGCTTGACAATAAGGACGTGGGGAGCGCCTTTGGGGTCCTTTCCAAACTCGGCGTTTTGGCCATGGATGCCGATAAACGGGTGTCTGCGGCGTTGCCCCCGGAAGCCCTGGTCAACGGCAGGCCCGGTAAAGGCGGGGCCGCGGAACGTCTGGCCTTGGTCCGCGCCCTTTTGGACAAGGCCGCCGCCGCGGAAGGGGGCCTCCTCTCCCAGGAGGATCTTTCCGAAGCGGAGCTGGCCCTCATGGCCGGGGGATACGCCAAAAAGCGGGGGGCCGCCGGGGCGGCCTTCCGGGAAACGGACCGGGAGACCGTGGTTTTCGGCTTTACCGAAGATCGGGACGCCGTGGCCCGGTCTTTGGAAGCGGCGGGGATCACCGGGGAGGAAACCGGGATCCTTACCCCGGAGATGTTGGAATCGGGGAGTTGGAAAGGGAAAGCCTTCCGGTCCTACAATGTACAGGTTCCTCCCACCCGGCTTATCGTGGGCCGGACCAACCCTTATGCCCAATTTCTGGAAGAGGTAAAGGATAAACTCGCCTCCCTGGGGTTTGAGGAATTCGACGGCCCCCTAATGGAGACCGAATTCTGGAATTCCGACGCCCTCTTTATGCCCCAGTTTCATTCCGCCCGGGATATCCACGATGTCTACTACGTCGCGGATCCGGAAAAAGCCCAGGCCATTGAGGAACCCTGGCTTTCCAACGTGGCCGCAGCCCACGAAAACGGCGGAACCACCGGGAGCCGGGGTTGGAACTACGCTTTTGATCGGGAATTTACCCGGCGGCTCATCCTCCGCAGCCAGGGGACGGTACTGTCCGCCAAACAGCTCCCCAAGGCGAAGATCCCCGGCAAATATTTCGGCGTTCTCCGCTGTTTCCGCTATGACCGGGTGGACGCCACCCACCTTTCGGACTTCTACCAGACCGAGGGGATAGTCCTGGGGGAAGAAGTGAACCTCCGTACCCTCCTGGGAATGTTGGATATGTTTGCCCGGGAAGTGGCCGGCGCCAAGGAGGTTAAGTACGTCCCCGGCTATTTCCCCTTCACCGAACCTTCGGTGGAGGTCCACATCAAACACCCGGTGTTGGGCTGGTTTGAGCTGGGGGGGTCCGGCATTTTCCGGCCCGAGGTAACCGCCTCCCTGGGCGTGAACGTGCCCGTGGCCGCCTGGGGCCTCGGTATAGACCGGATGGCCCTGATGGCCCTGGGGCTCAACGACCTTCGGGAGCTTTTCACGTACGATATTGAGGATGTCCGGCGGCGGCGGAGCGCCCAATGAACACATACAGAAGGGTTTATGTGGAAAAAAAGGAAGGATTCGATGTTGAAGCCCGGCGTTTACAGGCGGAACTGGCCGATTTCTTAGGCTCCCAATACCCCGGCCTTGGCGCCTTAAAGGGGCTGCGGATCCTCCATCGTTACGATGTAAGCCGCCTTTCGGAGGAACAGTTCCGCCGGGCGGTGGAGACGATCTTTTCCGAACCCCAGTGCGACCGGGTTTTTTACGGGGCCGGCCTTCCGGCGGGAAAAAAGGACCGGTTTTTCGGGGTTGAATATGTTCCGGGTCAGTACGATCAGAAATCGGATTCCGCGGAGCAATGCGCGGAGCTGGTCCTGGGGGTCAGACCCCGGATAAAGACCGCGGAGATCTATATTTTTGAAAGTTCCGGGGAGCCCCTGTCCGGGGCGGCCCTGGAAGCGGTAAAACGGTATCTGATAAACCCCGTGGATTCCCGGGAGGCCCCGGAAGGTATGCCCCCTTCCATGGAAGAAGAACCGGCGGAAATAGGGGAGGCGCCCGTCTTGGGGGAATTTTCCCGGCTCCCCAAAACGCAGGAAGCGGCAGGGGCCTTTAGTGAGGAACTGCGGGAAAAATACGGCCTGGCCATGTCCGGGGCTGACCTTCGGTTCTGCGGGGCCTATTTTGCGGCCCAGGGCCGGGACCCGACCTTGACGGAACTGCGGGTTTTGGATACCTACTGGTCCGACCATTGCCGGCACACTACCTTTACCACCGAATTACTGGACCCGGAACCAGCCGAAAAGGGGACGGCCCTGGAAGGGGCCTGGAAAATTTACGAAGCCGCCCGGGAAGAGGTCTACGGCGCGGCGGGGGCGGAAAAAAAACGGACCCTCATGGACATGGCTACCATCGGGGCAAAGGTCTTGAAAAAACGGGGCCTCCTTTCGGACCTGGATGAATCCCCCGAGATCAACGCCTGTACCATCCGGGTTACCGCCGAATTCAGCGACGGGTCCTCCGAGCCCTGGCTGCTCCTCTTTAAAAACGAAACCCATAACCATCCCACGGAAATAGAACCCTTCGGAGGGGCCGCCACCTGTCTGGGGGGGGCGATTCGGGATCCCCTTTCGGGGCGGGCCTATGTTCACCAGGCTCTGCGGGTTTCGGGCGGCGGGGATCCCCGGCGGCCCCTTTCCGAAACCCTGCCGGGGAAGCTCCCCCAGGTCAAGATAGCCCGGGAAGCGGCGGCGGGGTATTCCTCCTACGGTAACCAGATAGGGCTGAGTACCAATCTGGTGGCGGAATTCTACCACCCCGGTTTTATCGCCAAACGGCTGGAACTGGGGGCGGTTATCGGGGCGGCCCCCCAGGGCTGGGTGCGGCGGGCGGCCCCCCAAAAGGGGGACGTGGTTATCCTCCTGGGGGGGAAAACCGGCCGGGACGGCATCGGGGGGGCCACCGGTTCTTCCAAGGCCCATACCGGGGAATCGGTGGATAAATCCGGGGCGGAGGTGCAGAAGGGGAACGCCGTGGAGGAACGGAAGCTCCAGCGCCTTTTCCGCGACCCCCAAGTGACCAGGCTCATCAAACGCTGCAACGACTTCGGCGCCGGCGGGGTGGCGGTGGCGGTGGGGGAGCTTACCCCGGGGTTGGACATAGACCTGGACCGGGTGCCGAAAAAATACGCGGGCCTGGACGGTACGGAACTGGCCGTCTCCGAATCCCAGGAGCGGATGGCGGTGGTAACCGCCGCCGGGGACGCGGAAGAATTTATCCGCCTGGCCGCGGAAGAAAACCTCGACGCGGTGATCATCGCCACGGTTACCGCCTCCGAGGGGCCGGGAGGGGAAATCCCCGGAGCGGAGCCCCGGCTTCGAATGACCTGGCAGGGTAAAACCCTGGTGGACCTTTCCCGGTCCTTCCTTGCCTCCAACGGCGCCCCCCGGTCCGCCCGGGTCCGGCTTTCCGGCGCTTTGCCGGCGGGTTCCCCGGAACAGGACCCCAATGAAAAACTCCCCCCGGGGGTCCTCCTGGACCGGTTGGAACGGGAGCTTTGTTCCCTCCGCAGCGGGAGCCGCCGGGGCCTCCAGGAACGGTTCGACGGTTCCATTGGGGCCGCTTCGGTCCTTTTCCCCTGGGGGGGAAAAAACCAGGGTACCCCCGAATGCGGTATGGCGGCCCTCCTCCCCAGCCGGGAAAAACAGAGCCTCACCGCAAGCATCATGACCTTCGGGTATGATCCGGTCCGGGCCCAAAACAACCCCTACGAGGGGGCTAAGGGCGCGGTCCGGGAGGCCCTGGCAAAAGCCGCCTGCCTGGGGGGGGATCCCTGGAAGGCCCGGCTCTCTTTTCAGGAGTATTTTGAGCGGATGGAAAGCCCCGAATCCTGGGGTAAACCCGCGGCGGCCCTCCTCGGGGCCCTGGAAGCCCAGCTCCGGCTGGGGGTTCCCGCCATAGGGGGTAAGGACTCCATGTCCGGGACCTACCGGGACGGGGCCGGGGAGATTTCGGTACCCCCCACCCTGATTGCCTTTGCCGCGGGGACCGCCCCGGCGGCTCGGATCCGTTCCGGCGCCCTTTCGGGGGAGGGGGGGAACGTCGTCCTCCTGTTACGGCAGCCCCCGGCGGGGAAAGGGGCTGTTGGCGGGGGGGGGCTTCCCGACGAGTGGGATGTTTTTAAGGCCAACATGGACGCCCTGGCGGCCCTGGCCGGTCAGGGCCTGGTCCGTTCCGCCTACCCCGTAGGCGCCGGGGGTGCGGCGGCGGCCCTGGCGGTGATGGCCTTTGGCAACCATGCCGGGGTGGAGGCCTATGACCCGGCCTTCGGCGAAAACGGCCCCGGATCGGTCCTGGTGGAGCTTTCCGGTAAAGCCTTTTCCGGGGACGAGCCCGCCGGGGCGGTTGGGGAGATCCTCTCCGGGGCGGGCGCCTGGGCCATTGCGGCAAGGACCCTGGACCAAGGGGTCTTCCGGGCGGTGAGCGTGGATTCCGCTGAGGCGGAATCCCGGGACCCGGAATCCCAGGCAGCGGAGGTCCCCCTGGCCCTGCTGTGGCGGGCCTACGAATATCCCCTCGCCCAGGTCTACCCCCAAACCTCCACGGGGGCCACCGTTGCGGAGGGCCCCCCGGAAACGGCCCGCCTGGACCTGAAACATTACCCGCCGCGGGAAAAGCCCCCAAAGGCCCCCGCCGTCCGGCTGCCCGCCGGGGCTCCTCCCCTGGTGGCGCTTCCGGTGTTCCCCGGAACCAACGGCGAATGGGACATGGAACGGGCCTTCCGGGAAGCGGGGGCAAAAACCAGGCTCGTGGTGTTCAGGAACCGGAACCGGGAGGATATCGCCGCCTCCATCCGGGAACTGGCCGGCGCCCTGGGGGAAGCCCAAATTCTGGCCCTTTCCGGGGGTTTCAGCGCCGGGGACGAACCGGACGGGTCGGGAAAATTCATCGCCAATGTCCTCCGCTCCGGCCCGGTGGCGGAGGGGGTTACGGCGCTTCTGGAAAAACGGGACGGTCTTATCCTGGGTATCTGTAACGGCTTTCAGGCCCTCATCAAACTGGGCCTCGTGCCCTACGGTTCCTACCGTTCCCCGGAAGAGGGTATGCCCACCCTGACCTTCAACACCCTGGGCCGCCATGTTTCCCGGATGGTCCGCACCCGGGTAATGCCGGCCCATTCCCCCTGGCTTGCCCTGGAGGAGAGCGGAACCGTCCACATACTCCCCGTGAGCCACGGCGAAGGCCGGCTCGTCCTGGGGAAGGAGGATCCCGGGGCTCTTTTTGCCGCGGGACAGGTTCCCTTCTGTTACGCCGATGCCGGGGGCTTTCCCACCCGGGCGGAGCCGGATAACCCCAACGGTTCGGATTTTGCCATTGAGGGCCTCACCAGTCCCGACGGCCGGATCCTGGGTAAGATGGCCCATTCGGAACGGCGGGGCGCCTATGTCCACGTCAACATCCCCGGCAACAAGGTCCAGCGGATCTTTGAAGCGGGGGTTTCCTACTTCAGTTAAATCTAAGGAAGTACTGATTTATTCAATCGAGAATTCGCCAACCGCGTTGGCGCAATCGGCGCCGCGTTAAGATAGGTGAGGGAGATCAATTTTTCCACAACCGCATAGGGCAAAAGGCGGTTCAGAAAAACCAGAACCCGGTAACCGCCCCCCACCACCAACCGGGCCCGGGGCCGTTTTGCCGCCGCGGTTTTTACAATGGCCCGGGCGACCCTTTCCGGCCCCATACCCCCTTGCTCATCCCGTTCCATAACGGAAACCGCCCGCTTCATGGCCTCCCGGTAGGCTTCGGGGCAGGGGGTTGGGACGTTCCGGCGGGCGGCGGTAAAGCCGGTTTTCACGTCCCCCGGCAGGATGACGGAGCTTTGGATATTGAAGGGTTTGAGTTCCAGCCGCAGCCCGTCGCTCAGCATGGTCAGGGCCGCCTTGGAACTTGAATAGAGGCTTTGAAAGGGAATGCTGAAGATCCCCCCTACGGAGCCCACGAGGATGATCCGGCCCCCGCCCTGTTTCCGCAGGGCCGGCAGCGCCGCTCCGAGCAGCCGCAGGGCGCCGAAATAGTTGACATCCATCTGCCGGGCGGCGTCCCCGGCGGCGCTGACCTCGATGGGACCGGCAAGACCGTCCCCCGCGGCATGGACCACCACATCAAGCCGTCCTTCCCGGCGGAGGATCTCCGCAACACCGGCGGCAACCGCGGCGTCGTCGGTCAGGTCCATAACCAGGGGATGGAGGACGCCGGCAGGACCCGGCCGCCGCGGCCCGGAACCCCCCGGCGGTTTCGGCTCCTGTCCGGGCAAAAGACCCCGGCGGGAGGCGCAGTACACCGTGGAACCCCGTTCCGCAAACAACAGGGCCGCCGCGGCGCCGATGCCGGAAGAAGCCCCGGTTACCAGGACAACCCGGCCTTGAAGGTTCTTTTTCATGGGACCTCCTGTTCTCTCTAGAAACCGCGAAAGCCCCAACCGGGCTTCCGGGGGTTCTCTTAATATACCAGAAGACCAAATTAAATGGAAGCAAGCCGCGCCGCCCCTCATCCCCGCAACCTAAACTTGACCGCGATTTTAAGCGGAATTTAGCGGAATTTATTTGAAATTACTAAAGCAAAACGCACCGCAAACACATATACCTTCTATGAGACAATTACGCATACTCAAACAAGGGGTGTGGTACGAAATCCGCACCCGCGTCAACAACCGGGAACCGTTGTTCCGTGGACGCAAAGCTCTGGCGCTGTTCGCCCGGGTGTTCCGGCAGACGAAACTACGGTTCGTTTTCGAGGTTCGGAAGCTGTGTCTTGAGGACGACTGGCTCACGTTTGATATCAAACCGGCGGACGGGCTGGAACTGCCCGCAATCATGCAGTGGCTGAAACAGGTGTTCGCCCAGCGGTACAACCGCCTGGACGGCCGGATCGGGCATATCTGGGGGGACCGGTACGGGTCGTGGATACTGGAAGGGGAGCCGCCGGAGGAGGAGCCGCCGGAAGAGAAGGAGACCGGAGCGGGGCGGGGGGATTCGGACCCTGGGGTCAGACCCCAGTATGGGGAACGGGCGATCCAAACCGCTTTTTCCCGCATATTCCCCCTTCCCACCGCCCCCCCACCCGGATAACCGGCCCCAACCCGCCCACATCCCGGATCACCCCCCCCGTTTCCCCCCAATCCAAGACCATCTTCGGGGAAACATCTACCCCGGCAAGGCGATTTTTTATTTTTTTTACAAAAAAGTATTGATATAATTCCCCCGCCGTGATATACTATC
>JAITKD010000110.1 GCA_031278575.1 Spirochaetaceae bacterium
GGGGAACCGTTTTTGTATCCCGATCTTATCCCCCTGGCAAAGTACATGGTGGACAAGGGGCTTTACGTGGCGGTCAACACCAACGGCACCCTGATGGAAAAGTACGCCGAAACGATAGTCCGGGATAAATGGAGTACCATTTTTGTGTCCCTGGACGGTTTCCGGGAAACCAACGACTCCATCCGGGGCAAGGGGTCTTATGACCGGGTTATCGCCGGTTTTAAGGCAATCAACGAGGAAAAGAAACGGCAAAAATCCAACTACCCGATTTTGGGGGCCGTTACCGTAGTAACCAACATGAACTATCTGGATTTGGCGGATCTGGCGGAGGCAAGCCGGGAGTATGATCTGGGGGTTCACATTTTCAACCTGGGAACCTACACCAACGACAACATCGTGGCGGCCCAGCGCCGTTTTATGCGGGAAAAACTGGACACCGACATTGACTGTCTGGAAGGCTACAACACGGGCTACAATTACCAGATTGACGGACAGAAGCTCCATAAGATTTTACGGAATATCCATGACCGGGATTACGGCCACCCCATAATCACCGTGCCGGTTCTGAACCCGGAAAAAACCCATACCTATTACGCGGATCTGGAAACCCCGGTCCGCAGCCACTGCATCGTGCCCTGGTGCCAGACCAACATCAACTACAACGGGGATGTTCATTTTTGCGCCGATTACCCGGATTATATTCTGGGGAATATCACCGAACAATCCTTTAAGGAGATATACAACGGCGACCGGGCCAACCGGTTCAGAAAGACCATCCACTCCTGTGAAAACGGTATGTTTCCCGGCTGCCTCCGCTGTTACCAAAATATGCTTTTCGGAAAAAAAATCCGGGGATATTAGGAGGCTGAAAGAAGGTTCCCGCGGTACCGGGTATAAAATTATCTTGCTTTTTCTCCGTATATATCCTACAATTTATGTAGGAATTATTCATTACAAACAAAACAAGGGGTCCCATGAAATTTGGCACATTATTGATACATAACGGCTATGAAAGCGATCCGGCTACCGGCGCGCTGGGTGTCCCCGTGTTTCAGACTTCCACGTTTGATCAGGGCGATTTGTCACAGGTTCGGGAATTTGATTACGCCCGGTCGGGGAATCCCACCCGGAAGGCCCTGGAAGAAACCATCGCCGCCCTGGAAGGGGGCGTCCGGGGTTATGCCTTCGGAAGCGGCATCGCGGCGATTGCCTCGGCGCTGGGAATTTTTGCCGCCGGGGATCATATCGTCGCCGCGGAGGATATATACGGCGGCAGCTACCGGATTCTCAACACCTTTTACAAGCGCTGGGGACTGGAACATACGGCGGTGGACGCCGCGGACCCGGAAAACATACGCCGGGCCGTTAAGCCGAACACCAGGGCGGTGTTCCTGGAAACCCCCTCAAACCCCCTGCTCAAAATCACGGATCTCCGGGCCTCTATCGCCATCGCCAAAGAAGCGGGGCTCATCACCATCGTGGACAATACCTTTATGACCCCCTACCTGCAGCAGCCCCTGAAACTGGGGGCCGATATGGTGGTTCATTCGGCGACCAAATTCCTGGGGGGCCACAGCGATGTTCTTTCCGGCCTGGCGGTTACCGCCACCGAAGAATTGGGCAAACGGATCTACGCGGTGCAAAACGGTTTTGGGGCCGTGCCGGGGCCCTGGGATGTCTGGCTGGTCCTCCGGGGGCTTAAAACCCTGAAAGCGCGGCTGGACGCCCAGGGAAAAACCGCGGGGATAGTCTGCCGGAAACTGCGGGAACATCCCCATGTGGAGGCGGTGTATTACCCCGGCCTGGCCGATCATCCGGGAAAACAAATCCACGACGGCCAGGCCGCCGGAGGGGGGGCGGTTTTTTCGTTTAAAACAAAAACCACCGAACAGGCCCTCCGTTTTCTGGGGAAGACACAGCTTGCCGCGGCGGCGGTCAGTTTGGGGGGCGTTGAAACCATCGCGTCCTATCCGGTGCGGATGAGCCACGCCGCCATACCCAGGGCCGAACGGGAACGGCTGGGAATCACCGATACCCTGATACGCATCTCCGCGGGCCTTGAGGACCCGGAAGATCTGCTGGCGGATTTTGAGGAGGCGCTTCGGTAAAACCGAGGGAGAGACAACGTAACATTATGGATGAAAACAGTTGTTTTTGTAAAACCGCCGTTTCTATGGAAACGGCGGTGGTCCACGGGACTGTTCCTTTTGATCCGGTCACCGGGGCCATCAGCAGTCCCATTTACCAGAGTTCAACCTTCCGGCATCCGGGCCTGGGGCAAAGCACGGGGTATGATTACAGCCGGGCGGTAAACCCCACCCGCTCCGAACTGGAGCGGACGGTGGCCCTGATTGAACACGGCGAATACGGCCTGGCCTTTGCCACCGGCATGGGGGCCATCTCCTCACTCATTAAAATTTTTAAACCCGGCGATCATGTTATTGTTTCCGAAGATCTCTACGGCGGGACCTATAGGCTTTTTAACGGCTATTACGGGCCTTACGGTTATGCTTTTTCCTGGATCGATACCAGCGACATGGGCCGCATTACCGGGGCCCTGCGGCCGGAAACCAGGGCCCTTTTTATCGAGACCCCCTCGAACCCCATGATGAAGGTAACGGACATCCGGGCCTGCGCGGAACTGATCCATGCGCGGGGGGGGCTCCTCATCGTGGACAACACCTTCCTTTCCCCCTGGTTTCAGAATCCCCTGGACCTCGGGGCCGACCTGGTGGTCCACAGCGGCACCAAATACCTGGCGGGCCATAACGACACCCTTTCGGGTTTCATCGTCCATTCCCAAAAACCCCTGGAGGAGCCGCTGCGGAATATTCAAAAAAGCGAAGGCGCCTCCCTGGCCCCTTTTGACGCGTGGCTGGTTTTGCGGGGTCTTAAAACCCTGGCCCTCAGAATGGAGCGGCATGAAAAAAACGCCCTTTCCATAGCCCAATGGCTCAGGCGGCACAAGCGGGTGGAGAAAGTTTTTTATCCCGGTTTTGAGGATCATCCCCAGTACGCGCTTTCCAAAGCCCAAACCAGGGGGGCCGGCGGCATGATCTCATTTTATGTAAAAAATCCCGCCGATGCGGCGGTTTTGCTGAAAAGCCTTAACCTCATCCTTTTTGCCGAAAGCCTGGGCGGTGTTGAATCCCTCATCACCTATCCCCTGGTGCAGACCCATGGGGCCATACCGGAGGCCATGCGGCTTTCCGCCGGGGTCAACGAAAAACTTTTGCGGCTTTCGGTGGGCATTGAAGATGTCAACGACCTCATCGG
>JAITKD010000024.1 GCA_031278575.1 Spirochaetaceae bacterium
CCCCCCACCCCGGTGAATCAATTGAGACGGACTTCGGGTCTTGTTACCAATGTATCGAACAGCCAGGCGCAAGGGATTGAAGCGGTATCCTTTTGCCCGCTTTGGGCTGTCGGGCAAAAGATACAGGGAACCTCCGGTTCCACGTAAAGCCCGGTCCGGCCGCGGGCCGGATGCGCCCGATATAAAATTGTATATTTTCAAACCTAAAGCGGTATACAATGCGCTGCGCCTTCAGGACGGGGTGCGGGAGACTTTCTACCGGCTGAATAGTTACACCGCTTTTACAATTCGGGGAGCAGCTCCCTGTTTAATTTGTCAAGCGCCTTCTCCATGTTTTCCGTAAAGGGAAGGTAGCCTTTAAGCCTTACCTTTTCTATTATCCACATTACCTGTTCGGGGGTTTCGGTCAGGACAAATTGCAGTCCGAGCCTCCGTACCGTGGAGGCGATAAAGATAAGCGTACCGATGCCGCTTGAGTCGATGCGGCTTACTTCCCCCAGGTTTATGATGAACCGGTCGGCCTGGGCATGAACCAGATCCATAAACAGATCCTTGAGTTCCACGGAACCCGTCATGTCAAGACCGCCCTTTCCCCGGATAATGTGAATCCCGTCCTGTTCCCGTACCGTTAGTTCCATTGCCGTAGCTAAAATTATATACCGTTTGGTGGGTTTATCAAGATGCGGACAGGGATGGATCTGCTGATTGGAAGGCGGGGGGCCATATCCATGGGCGTTTCTTAAAAGGGGAGGGTTGCCCTCACAGGGGTCTGACCCCACAAAGGGGGTCTGTCCCCATGAATCTCCAACCGGCGTCTGACCCCAAAATAAACGCCTGTGGGGGTCATACCCCGTCGAACCTTCGGTTCGCGCTTGCCCCGGTTAAATTTACCACCGCTGAAAAGGTTGTAAACCCGATCTTCGGATCGGAGTATCGCCCCGCCGGCCTAATCAAGGCATAAGGCCTTAAAATACGGCATTTTTTGCGGATTACCGGACAAAAATTCGTGCAATCCCCACTTCCGTTGTTGTATACTACAAGTAGCGGTAAAATACAGGTGGGAAGGCGGTTAAGACGGACAACATGGGCTTTTTATTGAACAAAATAAACCTTTTGAGTAAAAAAAATTTGCCTCCCCTTGCGGTGTTCCTCTTTCTGCTCGCCGGGATTTCCCTTTCCGGCCCTTTGGTGTATCCGCAGCAGGCGGATACCGGGAAAAGCGCCTGGATCATCCCGATACGGGGGGATATTGATCCCGCCATGGTGACCTTTGTCCGCCGGGAGGCCGGAAAGGCCCTGTCCGAGGGGACGGACTTTATCGTCTTCGAGATCGATACCTTCGGCGGGCGGGTGGATTCGGCCCTGCAGATAACTTCCTTTATCACGTCCATCAAAGATGCCCGGACCATCGCCTGGGTGAATACCGGCGACGGCTCGATGGGGGTAAGCTGGTCCGCCGGGGCCCTGATCGCCTTTTCCTGTTCCGGCATTTACATGGCTTCCGGAACATCCATAGGCGCGGCGGCCCCGGTAACGGTGGGCGCGAACGGCGGCTCCGATTCCGCCGATGAAAAAACCGTGGCCGCGGTCCGCTCCCAGATGGCGGCCCTGGCGGAACGGAACGGGTACCCCTTAGGTCTAGCCCTGGCCATGGTCGACTACGACGTGGAACTCTGGGAAGTCCTGGTCGACGGCCGTACCGGGGTCCTTACCCTGGGAGAACTGGAAAGGCTGGAATCGGCGGGGCAGACAGAACAGGGCGCGGCAAAGGTGGAACGCCGATCCGTCATCTCCCCGCCGGGCAAGCTCCTCTCCCTTACAAGCGGGGAGGCGAACCGCTACGGCCTTGCCGGTCTTGCCGATGACCGGGAATCCCTCTTCGCGGCCATAGGCGCGTCGGAAGCGGCGGGGGAAAGCAGTCCCGGCATCGCCGACAGCATCATCGCCTTCCTCACATCCGGTCCGGTGCAGGCCGTCCTCATCATCCTTGGGCTGGTGATGGTCTTCCTGGAACTCAACACCCCGGGCTTCGGCATTCCGGGCATCGTGGCGGCCCTTGCCTTTATCACGGTATTCGGTTCCGGGGCGCTCCTGGGGCGCGTGGATTCCCTTGAGATCATCCTCTTTCTTTTGGGGGTAGGCTGCCTTGCGGTGGAGATATTCGTACTTCCCGGTTTCGGGATCATGGGAATCTCCGGTATAGTCCTTATCGGACTTTCCCTGCTCTTTTCGATGCAGGATTTTGTCATCCCCCGCGCCGATTGGGAGTGGGGGCTTATGGGAAGAAACGCTATTGTGGTGGTCTTCTCGCTTTTAGCCGCAGTCGGGGGAATAGCGGTGATCGCCCTTCTGGGGCCCAGGATACGGCTGTTTGACGGGCTTACGCTTAAAACCCGCATCACGGAGACCGCCTACAGCCCCCTGCCCGCAGATTCCCCGGAGGCCGCCGCGGACGAGGACTATGCCGCCCTTACCGGCAGGCGCGGGGTCACCGTTTCCACACTGAGGCCGTCGGGAACAGCCGAAATCGAAGGCCGGATCTACCGGGTCGAGGGGGACGGCGTGTTTATCGAACCGGGGGAGCCGGTCGAAGTTGTCCGTGTTTACGGGAGCAGGATCGTGGTTCGTTCCCGCGGCAAAGGTTCATAGCCCCAAATTTTAACCACCGGGCCTTTGGTCCGAAAACGCCACGAACTTGTACTTCGACAGCCGGAATTATACTGCTTTTGGGATGGACTTTAACAAGCCGGACTTCGGGTTTGGTTACCAATGCATCAAACAGCCAGGCGCAAGGGATTGAAGCGGTATCCTTTTGCCCGTTTTGGGCTGTCGGGCAAAAGATACAGGGAACCTCCGGTTCCACGTAAAGCCCGGTCCGGCCGCA
>JAITKD010000194.1 GCA_031278575.1 Spirochaetaceae bacterium
TTGGCGCAATCGGCGCTGCTTTAACGCAAGGTAAACAAAGTTTACCCTATTTGCGCAATGAAATGAGCAAATACATTAGGGAAACGCGATTAGCGTCAAGTTAATCAGCGTTTCCCTAAATGGGGTATTATCGACCGGGCGGCCCCTTTCGCCTTGGTTAATTCATCATTCCCCGGGGTTTGCGCCCCATCGGAATAAAACTGTTCATATAACAATTTATAGGGCCTGGTTCTAAAAAGCCGCACAGAAACCGCCTGCGGTTTTATTTTGGGGGCATTGGCCGCGGCCGCTCCCTGATAATCCAGGAGGGCCAGGATAAAAAAATCAGCTCCCCCCTGGATGGCTTCTTCCAGATTTCCCCGGGCTTCATCGGGAATTTCTTTGTTTTGGCTCTTGTTTAAGCGCATAATAGGGGCATTACTCACTATATGTCCCGCGTCAAAAAACACATCTAAAAGACCGGTTTCCCAAAGATTCGAGGATTCATGAACCGCCCCCTCCTCCCGAATCCCCGTTTCTATAACAAGAAACGAAATATTAGCGGCGAAAACCGGCGATACCAACAGCAGCCATAACGGTACGAGGCGATATCCCCGTTTTAGAGAACCCATAAAGACCTCCTTTTTTACTATCGGTAAAAAAAGAGAACCCTATAGGGTTTTAAACCCTGGGGTTAGCATTCAGGGGGTAATATTGCGGAAGGAGGGTTTTTGTGGTATTAACCAGTCATGAGGTATTATGCGGCTCAGGTAAGAACCAGGGCTGAGGAAAAATACATCAAACTCTTGAAGCGCCTCCACCCTGAAATACCGGCGGTAATCCACGCTCCAAAACGCACCCTTGATATACGCCGCCGGGGGGCCGTAGTTCAGACGACCAAGAGCATATTTCCTGGGTATATTTTTATTGAATTGAATGAAGGGGAAAATATTATTGATTACCAGTGGTCTTTCAGAAAAACCGCCGGCTTTTTCCGTTTTTTGGAATCAAATCAGAATATTCTTGCCCTGGAGGATCGGGATCTGCGCCTGGTTCTCCATTTTATCAAAAAAATCGGCCCCGTGGCGGGAAAATCCCGGGTGTATTTTGATGAAAATTCCCGGATTGTCGTAGTGGATGGCCCGTTAAAAGGACTGGAGGGTAACATCATAAAGGTCGATAAAAGAAAAGGGAGGGCAAAGATCAAACTGGATCTCTACCACGAATCATTTGCCATTGATTTAGCTTTTGAATATATAGAACCGACGGCAGCACTGGTTAACCGGGGACCCTAAAAGAGCTTTGTTCAAAAAGATGAATACCATAAAAACAGGACGCCTTTATATTATCGGCGCGGGATTTGCCGGACAGACCCTGGCAAATGAGATCAAGGCCAAGGCCATTTTTGGGGAAGTAGTGGCCTTTCTGGATGATGATCCGGAAAAAATAGGCCGGAAGATAGACGGGGTCCCCGTCCTGGGTCCAATCCGGGACGTGGCCCGGCTGCTCAGGATGAACCCCGCCGACGAGGCCGTCATCGCCATCCCCAGCGCTTCCCGGGAATACCTCAAGGAACTCTACGGTATCCTCAAACGGGCGGGGTTTGAGCGGATCCGAATTCTGCCGGGGATCTCCCAAATTATCGAAGGGGACGCCCACCTGATACAGACCCGTTCCATTGACCCCCAGGACCTCCTGGGCCGTACCCCGGTAACGGTAAATCTGAAACAGAGTCTCGTTTACCTCAGGGGAAAACGGGTCCTGGTAACCGGGGCGGGGGGGTCCATCGGAAGCGAACTATGCCGGCAGCTCCTCTCCGGGGGGGCATCCCGGCTCTACCTTTTTGGGCATGGGGAAAATTCCATCTACCAGATAGATCGGGAACTCAGGCTCCTCCAGGATGAGGGGGTGGGCGAAAAGGCCACCTTGGTACCTATCATCGGGGATCTCAAGGACAGGGACTATATCGACTACATCCTGGGCCGGCTCAAGGCGGATGTGATCTTCCATGCCGCCGCCTATAAGCACGTCCCCATGATGGAAGAAAACCCCGTGGCGGCCATTGAAAACAACTTCTTTGGTACGGATAACCTGATCTACGGAGCCCGGAAACACGGGGTTAAGCGGTTTGTCTTTATCACCACCGACAAGGCGGTGGATCCTGTTTCGGTTTACGGGGTTTCCAAAAACCTCGGTGAAGGCCTTGTTTTGAATGCGGCGGCCGCCTCGGATCTTAACTTTATGGTGGTCCGGTTCGGGAATGTCCTGGGCTCCCGGGGTTCCATCATGCCCCTGTTTCAAAAACAAATTGAAAAGGGCGGGCCCGTTACGGTAACCCACCGGGATATGCGGCGCTGGTTTATGACCATCCCCGAGGCCTGTTCTCTGGTTTTAAAAGCCGGCGGGGTTGGAGAAAACGGGAACCTCTACCTTTTGGATATGGGAGAACCCGTATGGATTAGGGAGATGGCGGAACAGATGATCCGGTTTTACGGTTTTGAACCGGAACGGGATATCAAGATCGAATATGTGGGACTGCGTCCCGGGGAAAGATTGGACGAACGCCTTTGGGCCCAGGATGAAACACCGGTGGCTACCGAATTTAACCGGATCCTCAAAGTGGAACGGCGAACCCCCTCCACCGTGGATATTCCCGGGCTTTTGGAGAAACTCACGCCTATCTGCCGGTTTGATCCTGACCGGCCGGATCAATACCGGAATACCGAACGCCTTTTAGCGCTATTGGGAGCGGCTTTTCCCCGTCTCAGGACGGTAAAATCCCCGAATACAACGGTTGGTATGTATGGAACTTGACTATATCCCTTTCGCCCGTCCCCATGTGGGGAAAGAAGAAGAAGAAGCGGTACTCCGGGTCCTCCATTCGGGCTGGCTTACCACCGGAGGGGAGGCCCTGGCCTTTGAAAAGGAATTTGCCGCCTTCCTGGAGGGGCCGGGGAGTAACGCCCCCGATGCGCCTCCTGTCCGGGAAACCGCCCCCCTCCGGGCCCTGGCGGTAAATTCCGCCACCAGCGGCCTCCACCTTGCACTGGAAGCCTGCGGCGCCGGTCCGGGGGATCCGGTCCTCCTGCCGTCCTATACCTTTACCTCCACCGCCGAAGCGGCCCGGTACCTGGGGGCTGAACCGGTCTTTGTGGATGTACGCCCCGGTTCTTTCCACATGGACCCCGCGGCCCTGGAAAAGACCCTCTCCCGGCTGGACGCGGGGCTTCCCGCGTATCCCCGGAACGGGGGATTCGGCCCCCGGGGAAAGGCCAAGGCGGTGATCCCCGTTCATTACGGCGGCCTTCCCTGCGATATGCGGCGGATTATGGAAACCGCCCGGCGTCATGGGATACGGGTAATTGAAGACGCGGCCCACTCCTTTCCCTCCCGGATCCCCGGTGATCCGGCGGGGACCGGAACCTCCTCCAAAGATACCTTCGCGGGAGCCCTGGGGGATGCGGGGGTGTTTTCGTTTTACGCTACCAAAACCATCACCACCGGCGAGGGGGGCATGGTGGTGAGCCGGGACAACGCCCTGGCGGAACGGATTTCCCTAATGCGCAGCCATGGAATAGACCGGGTTGTCTGGAATCGTTATACTGATAAAAAGGCTTCCTGGTATTATGAAGTGGTTGAAGCGGGGTTTAAATACAATATTCCCGATATCCTCGCGGCCCTGGGGCGGGTACAGCTCAAAAAAGCCCGGTTTCTGTTGGAAAAACGGCAAGCGATTGCCCGCCGGTACGACGAGGCCTTTGGCGGGGACGGGCGTTTTTTGCTTCCCCCCACGGGTATCGGGGATGCCCGGCATCTGTACCCGCTGCGGCTCAAGTTTGAGGAACTATCCCTTACCCGGGACGGTTTTATCGAAAAACTCCAGGAGCAGGGGATCGGGGTTTCGGTACATTTTATCCCCCTCCATATCATGCCCTATTATAAAAACCGGTATGCCCTGGAGGCGGAAGATTTTCCCGAATCCGTCAAAAGTTTTACGGGGGTTATTTCCCTTCCTATTTGGCCGGGAATGGAAGAAATACAGGTGGAAAGGGTTATTACCGCGGTGAAAACAACCGCCGGCGGGATATAAAAAGCAAGCCCGGAGTTATATGGATCGATCCTTGTTTGTGCATGATATTTTTGTAAAAAATTCTCTTTTTGGTATCACCATCCGTTCACCGGCGGCCCGGGGCCGGCTGAAGGGGATTCAATTTCCCCGGTTACCCACGGTTTATACCCCTATCAAGGCGGAGGATATCCCGGGAAAAAATCAACTGGACGGTTTTTCCGTTCCCGTTCTGGCATCGGAAACGGTTTCGTATATCGGTGAACCGGTGGCGCTTCTTATAGGGCCCGACAAGGCAAAACTTGAGGAATTTGCCGCTCTTTGTACGGTAACAATCGAGGAGGAGCCGCCGGTTTTTTCCCCCTATTCGGTCCCCCCTGAATTCGTGCTGGCAAAACGGAATATTACCCTAGGGGACCCGGAAAAGGCCTTTGAAGAGGCGGAAACCATTGTGGATGGGATATATCGAACCGGTATTCAGGAACATTGGTATTCAGAACCCCAGGGAGCGGTGGCGGAATATTACCACGAAATTGACCCGGAGAAGGAGAAAATCCTTATCCATACCGCAACCCAATGGCCCTTTCACGTTAAACGATCCGTGGTTTCGGTACTCAACCTGCCCCCGGATATCATCGAGGTCCATCCTTCCCGCATCGGCGTCCATTTGGACGGAAAAATCTGGTATCCCTCCCTGATAGCCTGTCATGCCGCCCTGGGAACGTATATCACCAAACGGCCGGTAAAAATTATCCTAACCAGGGAAGAGGATTTTCAATTTACCCCAAAAAGAAGCGGCAGCGAAATTCGGATCCGCAGCGCCCTGGATAAAAAGGGGCAAATCCTGGGAACCGAAATCAACGTAACCGCCTGTTTGGGCGCCCAGGGAATTTTTACCGATGAAATTCTGGATCGGATCTGTCTAGGAGCCCTGGGGCCCTATAAAATTGCCAATCTCAAGATAGAAGGAACCGCGGTAAGGACCAATATCCCCCCCGGAGGCCCCTTTGCGGGGTTCGGGTTATCCCAGGGTTTTTTTGCTATGGAACGGCACGTTTCCCATATCGCCGATACCTTACGGCAGGATCCCGCGGAGTGGCGGAAGTCCCATTTTCTTTACCGGAACAAAACCCTGGCTATTGGGGCGCCCCTAAAAGAACACGTACCCCTGGATGAACTTTTGGATACCGCCGCGGGCATGAGCGACTATCACCGAAAATGGGCGTCCTATGAATTACTCCGTATTCACCGCCGGGAAAAGGAAGAGGCGAATATCCACGAACCCCTCCGGGGCATCGGGATTGCCGCCGCTTATCAGGGGAGCGGACTCCTCTACAGCGGCGCCGATAAAGGGGTATGTTCGGTGGAATTGACCCTGGAAAAGGACGGATCCCTGGAAATAAAGACCAGTATGGTTTCCTCCAACAAGGAACATACCTTCCTTTGGCAAAATATCGCCGCGGAAGTACTGGCGGTGGAACCCCAGGCGGTCAAGGTGGTCTCCGACAATACGACCATCAGCCCCGATTCAGGACCGGCCACCCTTTCCCGGAACATAACGATGATCACCCGGCTCGTTGAACGGGCCTGTACCGCCATACGGAAACAACGTTTTCGGGATCCCCTGCCGATTACCGTATCCCGAGCGTATCATGCGGGAAAACTTTCCAACTGGGAGGGAAAGCCCATGGATCATTATGCCCTCTCCCATTTGGGCTGGGGCGCGGCAGTGGTGGAGGTAGAAATCGATCCCGTGGAATACACCCCCCGGATCCGGGGAGCCTGGCTTGGCGTTGACGGGGGAAGGATCCTCTCGGAAACAAAAGCCCGGAGATCCCTGATCAATTCGGTTATTCAGGCCCTGGGCTGGGCTTCCCGGGAACATATCGATTATGACCAAGGGGTAATCCCCCTGAAACAGATCCATGGGTATAATATTCCCGTAGTCCAGGATATTCCTTCAATACATATAGATTTTGTCTGGAATGATGTGGTTACCCCCAAGGGTATCGAAGAACTACCCTTTAGCTGCGTGCCCGCGGCCTATGTACAGGCCGTTTCCCAGGCGTTGGATCACAATTTTGAAAAAATCCCCCTGGACGCAAGGGATATTTGGGAAGCGAAAAAACTCAAGGGAACGGAGGCCCCGCTATGACCATAGGATTTATCCTGAACGGTGAAGATGTAGTGATACGTACCGAAGCGGATACCCGTCTTCTGGACATACTCCGGGAAATCTTCAATCTGCTGGGGGCTAAATGCGGATGCCTCACCGGGATCTGCGGGCTGTGTTCGGTGATATTTAACGGAAATGTGGCGCCGGCCTGCCTTATACCGGCCTTTCGGATCCGGGGCTGCGAGATTATCACCATAGAGGGATTTTCCCAAACCGATGAATATCAAGATATACTCCGGGGGTTTTCCCAAGCGGGGGTTGAAAACTGCGGATACTGCGACGCCGGAAAAATCCTGGCCGCGGAGGCCCTGCTGGAAAAGATCTCCAGGCCCTCTAAAACCGATATAACGGCCGCTTTTAACGGCATACGGTGCCGTTGTACCGAGCCTGACCGGCTGGTAGAAGGGGTCTTGCTCACCGCCGATATACGGCAACGGAGATTATATGGACGTTCCGCATAGCCAGGTTTTTTTCCCCAATACGTTACCGGAGTTGTTCTCCGCCTGGTCCCGTTATCCCAACGCGGTCCCCTTTGGCGGGGGTACCGAAATAATCCGGGGACAGGGCAAAACCACGGTAACCTTACCTCCCAATATACTTTCCCTGGATAAACTGGACGAACTTCACCACATAACCCGGACGGAACGGTACCTGGAAATCGGCGCCATGGTAAAAATAAATGAAATAATCAACCTGGGTAAAACGGTTCCCGAAGTGTTACGGCAGACCCTAAAAGGCATAGCCAGTCCGCAGGTGCAGAACATCGCCACCATCGGAGGCAATATCTGCCATACGTCCCGGCGCATGGATGCTTCCGCCCCTATGATAGCCCTGGATGCCCGGTATGAATTACGGACCGCCCAGGGGGTACGGTGGATTTCCGCATCCCGGTTTTCCGCCCTTTCCGGCCCCCTGGCATTTAATCCCCAGGAATTATTTACCCGGCTCCGTATACCCTTGGAACAATGGAATTATTCAATATATAAAAAATTTGAAAGCCCCTACATCGGGCTCGAATCGGGGGGAGTTGCTGTTTTTCTGGTAAGGGTTCAGAAAAATATATTAACCGATATCAGGATGGTGTTTTCGGAAAAAATCATCCTGCGGGATAAAAACAGTGAAGCCTTTCTTGCGGGAAAACGGCTTCCCCTGGACCGGAAGGATGTCGTGCATTACCTGGAGCTTTGGAAAACCTATCTTTCGGCGATTGCGTTAAAGGGGGAACTGTTAAAGGCAAAATTACTTAATTTTATCGAAACAACCATCATTGAGTTATCATGACCTTCCCCAAACACGGTCATTACTATCGGTTTTATGCGGTTTAATGACATA
>JAITKD010000065.1 GCA_031278575.1 Spirochaetaceae bacterium
CCCGGAGGACGGTGAAGCCTGACCCCGGACGGGTGGAGAGGGCTGACCCCGGACGGGTGGAGAGGGTCTGACACCGGACGAGTAGAGGGTCTGACACCGGACGAGTAGAGGGTCAGACCCCGGACGGGTGAGGGTCAGACCTCGGGCGAGTAGAGGGTCAAACCCTGGTGGGCGGTGGGGTCTGACACCGGACGAATGAGGGGTCTGACCCCGGTGGGCGGCGAAGGTCAGACCCTGACGGGTACCTTACCGGGCGTACTCGATGATCCTGGTCTCCCGGATAATGGTTACTTTGATCCTTCCGGGATAACGGAGGTCGTTTTCGATCTTTTTCGCTATTTGTTTGGCCAGATCTTTGGATTGTTCATCGTTTATCATTTCGTTGTTGACGATAATCCGCAGTTCCCGGCCCGCTTGAATGGCAAAGGCCTTTTCCACGCCGGTAAAGCCCTCGGCGATGCTTTCCAGGTTCTCCAGCCGTTTGATGTAGTTGTCCAGGGTTTCCCGCCGGGCCCCGGGCCTGGCCGCGGAAATGGCATCGGCGATTTGGACCAACACCGACTCAATACAGGAGGGCTCCATGTCGTTGTGGTGGCTCCCGATGGCGTTGATGATCCGGGGGTCTTCCCCCATCTTCCGGGCCATATCCATGCCGATTTCCGCATGGTTCAGGTCCGAATCGGATTCAACCCCCTTGCCGATGTCGTGGAACAGGGCGCCCCGTTTTGCCAGTTCCCGGTTGGCGCCAATCTCGGCGGCCAGGACACCCGCGATTATCGCCACTTCCTTGGAGTGGTATAAAACATTTTGCCCGTAACTGGTACGGAAATAGAGGCGCCCCAGGGCGCGGATCGCTTCCTGGGTGATATTGTGGATCCCCAGGTCGAAAAGGACCTTCTCCCCTTCCTCAAAGATCTTCTGGGAGATATCCTTGGTTACCTTGGTAACGATTTCTTCGATCCTGGCCGGATGGATCCGGCCGTCAACAATGAGCCGTTCCAGAGATACCTTGGCGATTTCCCGCCGTACCGGGTCAAAACAAGAGATAACCACCGCCTCGGGGGTGTCGTCGATGATAATGTCCACCCCGGTAAGGGTTTCCAGGGTGCGGATATTCCGGCCCTCCCGGCCTATGATCCGGCCCTTCATTTCGTCGTTGGGCAGGGTAACGGTGGCTACCGTCACCTCCCCGGTAACTTCCGTTGCCAGGCGTTGGATGGTGGCGACTAAAATATCCCGGGCCTTTTTCTCCCCCGAAAGATTGGCTTCCTGCTCAATCTTGTTGATCAGCCCCTGGGCATCGTGTTTAGCTTCGTTTTCCAAATCCTGGATAATGAGCGCCTTAGCTTCTTCTGTGCTCAGACCGGAAATACGTTCCAGCTCCGACCGGTATCGCTCCTCCTCAAGGCCAATCGCCTTTTCCCTGTTTTGTAAGTTCTTTTCTTTATCAGTAAGAACCTGTTCCGTTTTTTCTATTTGATTGGTCTTTTTTTCTATAGCCTCTTCTTTTTGTACGACACGGCGTTCATACCGCTGCAACTCAGCCCTGCGTTCCCGAGTTTCCCTCTCTTGCTGGTTTCTTTCGCGAATAACTTGTTCTTTTGCTTCAAGAAGTATCTCCTTCTTTTTAGCTTCAGCTTCCTTTATCGCATCCTGTTTAATACGTTCGGCGCGTTGTTCCGACGCCGTGAGTTGGAATCTGGCATACAGCCATCTAATAGTCCAGCCTAAGGTTAACCCGGCAAGAGGGAGGATAATCCACAATATCCAATCCATCACTCTACCCCTTACCGTTGTTTAATATCTAATACATATAATTGAACTATGATATAATAAAAGAAGCGGTTTGTCAAGCCAAAATTTAGAATATCGCCTTTCTTAAAAAAAACGAAGGTTTTCGCCCATGGATCGCTCGGAAACCGGTGTTTTTACCCCGCCCGGGGGGTATAGGATCATTTTCTATAATATTTTATTATGAAAGGTGGTCCAAATTAACCGGGGTTTAAATCCGGTTCACGGGCAATCTTTAAAAATGAGCCTTTTACAAAATTCGTTATTGGGGAGCCGGTTTCAAAATCCGGCATTTTGAAAAAGCCTCAAATTTTAGTCTTTAGGCATTAAAGCAGCACTGATTAATTCTCGATTGAATTAATCAGTGCTTCCTTAGCGGTTTTCTATAAAATTTTACAACATTGAGGTTTGTTTGTATGGTAAAAATTGAAAATAATCTTTCCCGGGGGAATGTCCTTACCAAGCTGGTGCTTTTTGCCCTTCCGTTTTTGGCGTCCAATATCATCCAATCTTTTTACAATGTGGCGGATATGCTTATTGTGGGAAATTTCAGCGGTACCGAGAGTATGTCCGGGGTGAATATCGGGGGGCAGGTAACTTTTATCCTGACCAATACCGTTATCGGGCTTTGTATGGGCGCCACGGTCCTCATCGGCCAATATCTGGGGGCGGATAACCGGATCGGGCTCAAACGGGTTACCGCCACCATTATTACCCTGCTCCTGGTTCTGGGGCTGGGGATCACCGTGTTGATGCTTATCTTTAAAGGGCCGGTACTCCGGCTTATCCGCACCCCTCCTGAATCGTATGTTGAAAGCGACCGGTATCTTTGGGTTACGGTAACGGGGATCGTTTTTATTTTCGGTTACAACGCCCTCAGCGCGATTCTGCGGGGGATGGGCAATTCCAAACATCCCTTTTATTTTGTCCTGATTGCCTGTATCACCAATATCGCCCTGGACCTGATTTTTGTGGCGGTTTTTCATTGGGCGGCCTTTGGCGCGGCCCTGGCCACGGTGATTTCCCAGGCCCTGAGTATGTTCCTCTGTATCGCCTACATGGTGCGGAACGGCTTTCAGTTTGATTTTAAATTTTCATCTTTTAAAATATACGGGGATCAGCTGGCCCGGATCATCAAAATCGGCCTGCCCACCTGCATACAAAACGGGGTAACCAGCATATCCTTTTTGTTTATTACGGCCATTGTCAATGTGGTCGGCGGGGTAAGCGCTTCCGCGGCGGTGGGGGCGGTGGGTAAATTTAACAGCTTCGCCTTTATGCCCACCCTGGCCATGAGCGCCTCCATATCCGCCATGGCGGCCCAAAACATCGGCGCCAACCGTCCGGACCGGGCCGTGCAGACCTGCCGGATTGGTACGGTCTTCTCCGTAGTGATAACCTGGCTTTTTTTTGTTTTTGTCCAGATCTTTCCCGCCCAGATTCTCAGGATCTTCGGCGATGATCCGGCGATGATCCGGGACGGGATGATCTACCTCCGTTCCTTCAGCTTTGATTTTCTCCTTATTCCCTTTATTTTCTGTATCAACGGTTTCCTCATCGGCGGGGGGCATACCCTTTTTACCCTGATCAACAGCATATTTTCATCGGTACTGCTCCGGGCGCCCGTATGTTACTTCTTTGGGGTAAACGCCGGCTGGGGCCTTTTGGGGGTTGGCATGGGGGCCCCCGTAGCCAGCGCGGGGGTCCTCCTGGTGATCATCGGCTATCTTTTTACCGGGAAGTGGAAACATAATGCCGTTTAGTACCCGGCCCTTGAGCCGGGTACTTCTTCTGTTTGCCGGGAAGCAGGAAAAAGACAAGCGGATGTACGTCCCCCGGTCAACCAGTTACGGATTAGGCCCGTGAAAAAAAGGAGTGGGGGTAGCGGAAGCCACCGCAGGGCGAAGCCCGAGGAGGCTGGAGCGAGGGGGAGCCGCGTCAAAAACGGCTCGTCATGGGCAAAACGGGTACATCCGATGACATCCCCGGCGCTCCCCCTCCGTAACGTGTTGACCGTGATGTACGTCCCCCGGATATGCTTTTCCGTTTGTGCGGGCGGACCAGCGATCCGGCGCGGTTAATTTCTCATTTTTATGCGGTCGCCCTGCGGGGACCGGTGATTTTGCTTGTGATCCCCCGGAAACCGTGATATGCTACAATACTCATGGATGCGCTACACCTTCGTTTTACCCCAACCGGCTATGTGGTTATCTTTCCCCAGGACAACCTGGACCATACCATAGACGCGCTGTTGGATATTAATTATGCCGAGGATTTTTGCCTGGCCACCGATTTTGAACCGGTGTTTATCGCCGATCTTATGGCGGCGGGGTTCCTGGTCATGTCAACGGAGGTTAAGGAAGAGCCCTACGGCGCGGAGGAGGATGCGGAGCCCCAGTATCTCTTGCTTCCCAAGCTCCATCTTATCCGATCGGTGCTTTTTTTTGAGGATCTTCATGTAAAAAGGAGCCTTAAACCGCTGCTTTCCCGGTATGAGCTGGGGGTGGACCGGGATTTTGAGCGGATTATGAGCCGCTGTGTTGCCATTCACGGGGATGACTGGCTTACCGCCCCTTTACGGGAAAACATCCGCCTGATCCGCGGCCTGGACAAGCCCCGGGTACGGCCCGTTTCCTTTGGGGTCTACCGGAACGGCGAATTAAAGGCCGGCGAATTCGGCGTGGTCGCGGGCAGGGTATACACCAGTTATTCCGGGTATTATGATGAGGACAACGCCGGGACCGTCCAGATGGTATTGATGACCCGGTATCTCCGGGACAGGGGGTTTGCCTTTCTGGACCTGGGGATGCCCCTGGATTATAAGAACGCCCTGGGCGCCCGGAATATCGATCCCCGGTATTTTGTTGAATTATTCCGTAAGGCCCGAAAAAGATAAGGTTTTGAAAGTTCCTCGATTTTTCGTATTATCTATAATAGGATGGAGCTATGAGTTTTGGTAATTTCATCGTTGAGAATGGCCGGCCCCTTCCTCTAGGCGCGGCGATAACCGATACGGGGGTCAATTTTTCCCTTTTTTCCCGGAACGCCCATTCGGTGATCCTGATCCTGTTTGAGTCTCCGGCGTCGGACGGCGCTTATACGGAAATTGTTCTGGACAGACACAAAAACCGGACCGGGGATATTTGGCATTGTCATATTCGGGACCTTAACGCGGGCGCCCTCTACCTGTACCGGGCCGACGGACCCTATCTGCCGGAAAGGGGGTTCCGTTTCAACGTCCATAAAACCCTGATCGATCCCTATGCCAAGGCCCTGACGGATTTTGACCATTGGGACCTTGCGGCCTGTATGGGGTACAACCCCCGGGAACTTTCCAAGGACCTTTCCTATTCGTATAAGGACGATCATACCACCCAGCCCCGGTGTATCGTGATTGACGACGCTTTTGACTGGCAGGGGGATCTTCCCCTGAATTACCCCCTCCGGTTCAGCGTCCTCTACGAAACCCACGTCCGGGGCCTTACCATACACCCCGGTTCCGGGGCCCGGTATCCGGGGACCTTCCGGGGGGTAACGGAGAAGATCCCCTTTTTCAAGGAACTGGGTATCACCAGCCTGGAATTTCTTCCCATCCAGGAATTCAACGAACGGGAACTGCCCCGGATAAATCCCCGGACCGGGAAACCCCTGGTGAACTACTGGGGTTATTCTACGGCGGCCTTTTTTGCCCCCAAGGGGTCCTATGCCTGGGATAAAACCCCCGGGGGGCAGGTGCGGGAATTCAAAGAGATGGTCCGGGATCTGCACAAGGCCGGTATTGAGGTGATCCTGGACGTGGTTTTTAACCATACCGCCGAGGGGAACGAGCGGGGGCCGACCTTTTCTTTCCGGGGACTGGACAACACGATCTATTATATTCTGGATGAGAATAGACGGTACTACAAAAATTATTCCGGCTGCGGGAATACGGTGAACTGCAACCATCCGGTAGTGCGGACCCTGATCATGGACTGCCTCCGCTACTGGGTAACGGAGATGCATGTGGACGGCTTCCGCTTTGACCTGGGTTCGATCCTGGGCCGGGATCAGCACGGGCGGCTCATGGAAAACCCCCCGGTGCTGGAACAGATCGCCGAGGACCCGGTTTTGCGGAACACCAAACTCATCGCCGAAGCCTGGGACGCCGGAGGGGCCTATCAGGTGGGCTGGTTCCCCGGGGGCCGCTGGGCGGAGTGGAACGACCGTTTCCGGGACGATATCCGGAAGTATTGGCGGAACGATCCCCATCAGGTACGGCATTTGGCAACCCGGCTTTCGGGGAGTTCCGACCTGTACCTCCGGGACGGGAGAAAACCCTTTCATTCGATTAACTTTATCACCAGCCACGACGGGTTTACCCTGAAGGATCTGGTTTCTTATGAAAAAAAACACAACGAAGACAATGGCGAAGATAACCGGGACGGCGGGGAGGCAAATTACAGTTCCAATTACGGGGTTGAAGGGGAAGCCGCGAACCCGGCAATAGAAGCCCTGAGGGTCCAACAGATAAAGAATTTTATCGCCACCCTGATGGTATCCCTGTGAACCCCCATGATCCTGGGGGGGGACGAATTTGGCCTGACCCAGCGGGGAAATAACAACGCCTATTGCCAGGACAACGAAATTTCCTGGTACGACTGGTCTTTTCCGGAAAAAAACCGGGACCTTTTCCGTTTTGTCAAGGAAATGATCGCCTTCCGGCTGCGGCACCATGGGTTTATGCGTCCGGAATTTTATACCGGCCGGGACGGCAATTACAACGCCATCCCCGATATCAGTTGGTTCGATGAACTGGGCAATTCCCCGGATTGGGACAAGATGGAGACATGCCTCGCCCTGCGGATGGACGGCAGCCGGGCGGACATCCTGGCGGATCAGGATGATAATGACTTTTTTATCATGTTTAACGGGGGGGAAAAGCGGATCCCCTTTGTGGTTTGCGAGGCCCTGGAGGGAAAAACCTGGGTTCGGGCGGTGGATACGAGCCTCCCTTCCCCGGAGGACATAACCCTGCCGGGGGAAGAGCGGCCCCTCTCCTCACCGGATACGTATCTGGTTCAGGGACATAGTATGGTGATCCTCATTTCAAAATATGTATAACCATCGGTAATACAAGATGTAATACATAGTAATACAAGAGGTAATACGATATGGATGAGAGTAGTTTTATCCTGGGGGTGGACCTGGACGGGGTGGTGGGGGACTTTTACGGGGCCATGCGGGTTATCGCCGCGGAGTGGCTCGATAAGCCGGTGGAATCCCTGACCGAAGAGGTCGGTTACGGCCTTGAGGAATGGGGGATTACCGAGTACGGCGGATATGACCGGCTCCACCGTTTTGCCGTAACCCAGCGGAACCTTTTCCGGGATATGAAACCCATTCGGGACGCCCCGGCGGTTTTGCGGAAACTCTCCAATCGCGGGATACGGATCCGCATCATCACCCACCGGATTTTTATCAAATACTCCCACCGGACTTCCATCACCCAGACCGTGGACTGGCTGGACAGTTACGATATTCCCTATTGGGACCTGTGTTTTATGAACGATAAGGGAGCGGTGGGGGCCCATGTGTATATTGACGACGCCCCCTCCAACGTCGTCCGGCTCCGGGACCACGGGTGCAGAACCATCGTATTTACCAATTCCACCAACCGGGAGCTCCCCGGCCCCCGGGCCGATTCCTGGTATGATGTGGAGCGGCTGGTGATGGCGGCCAAGGAAGAATGGCATACCGGAACCCTGGACCTTTTCGGCGCCTCGGACTTCCCCGCGTAACGTGGACATCGTCCTCACCACGATTAACGCCAAGTGGATACACCCCTCCCTGGCCCTCAGGCTCCTCAAGGCCAACCTAGGGGGGCTTGAAGGCCGGGCGGAGATCCTGGAATTCGCCCAACGCCAACCCCTGACGGAGAAAACCGGGCCCCTTCTGCGGGCGGCCCCCCGGATCCTGGGGATTTCCGTGTCCATCTGGAACCATCGGGGAACCGTGGAACTTCTGGGGGCCCTGGAAAAAAGCTGGGGGGGCCGCCGGCCCGTGATTGTTCTGGGGGGGCCGGAGGTTTCCCATCTGCCCGGGGAAGCTGAGATTATCCGCTTCGCGGACTGGGTGATCCGGGGGGAGGGGGAGGAGGTTTTCCGGGAACTCTGCGGGCTGCTTTTGGGGGACGGGACAAAAGGGGGCCGCCGGGGGGCCCTGGAAGGGATGATCCGGGCCCTGCCTCCGGTCCGGGAGGTCCGGGGGAAGATCATCGAGGCCCGGCCGGTGGATCTGGCCGCCATTGATCCGGGGTACCGGCTCTACACCGCGGAGGACCTAAGCCGGAAACTGGTCTACGTGGAGGCGTCCCGGGGCTGTCCCTTTGGCTGCGAGTTCTGCCAGAGTTCGGTTCCCTCAGGCGGGGGCCGGAGGGTCCGGGAATTCCCTCCGGACGCCTTTTTGGGGGAGATGGCCGCCCTGATCAACCGGGGGGCCCGGGCCTTTAAGTTCCTGGACCGGAGTTTCAACCTGGATACCGATAGGGCCCGGCGGATCATGGAATTTTTCCGGGAACGGCTGGAATTTTCCGCCCCGGCGGATAGGGGCCGTTCCGGGGATCCGGCGGCTGCTTCCCCCGGCGGCCCGGAATACGTCCACTTTGAGATGGTCCCTTCCCGGTTTCCCCAGGAACTCCGGGAGACCCTCACCCGGTTTCCGGCGGGCAGCCTGCGCCTTGAAATCGGGATACAGACCTTTAACCACGAAACCTCCCGGCTCATAAACCGGCCCGGGGACCCGGAACAGGAACTGGAAGTCCTGGGTTTTCTCAGGGAGAAAACCCAGGCTATTGTCCACGCCGACCTCATCGCCGGCCTGCCCGGGGAAGGGTTGGCCTCCTTTGCCCAAGGCTTTGACCGGCTCTGGCGGGTCCGGCCCGCGGAGATCCAGGTGGGTATCCTGAAGGGCCTCCCCGGAACGCCGATCCTCCGGCACAACGGCCCCTGGGGTATGGTCTACGACCCGGACCCGCCCTACGAGGTTCAGGAAACCGCGGCCCTTCCCCGGCCGGACCTGGACCGGATCAGGAACTTCGCCCGGTTCTGGGAACTCATCGTCAACCGGGGGGCCTTTGACGACCTGGTCCCGGCCCTGCTGCCCCAAGGGGCGCCGGCGTTCCGGCGCTTCCTGGCCCTGTCGGACCGGCTCCTGAAACGGTTTGGCCGGAACTGGGGCATAGACCGGCGGGAACTCCGGGCCGCCCTGGAACAAGGTTGACAAACCTAAAGCCGTAGAATCGTATACGGCCTGGTTCCCGCCGGCATAGGGGGGAAAAAGGCCCCCGCAGGGAACGCGCAAGGGATTGAAGCGGTATAATTTTTTGGCGGACAGGGTCTGCCAAAAAATTATTTAAGCGGAAAGCCCGGTCCGGCCGCGGCGAACCGAAGGTTCGATGCGGCCGGATGCGCCCAAAATGAAGCGGACGGAAGGCGGAGTTACCGGCTTTTTGCCGTGGGTTCGGCCCTGGCGCAGCCGCCGCAGCCGCCGCATCCGCAGCCGCAGGCGGACCGGCCTTTGCGGAAGTTCAGGATGGTCCTGACCAGGGCAAAGGCGACGAGGCCCAAAACCACCGTACCGATGATAATGGTGGAAAGGTTTTCCGAAACAAAGGTTTTCATAGGCCTTCCTTTTTGTGCCCTATGCCGCATCCCGGCGGCTTGTCGCGGCGGGCTTGGTTTGGCCGGCGGGCTTCCGTACCAGGAGGTAGACCAGCAGCGCCACCGCCGCAAAACCGAATGCCGTACCGGCCCCAAAGCCGCCCCCGGAAAAGAAGGTTCCCAACTGGTAGATCACGAGGGCGGCGGCATAGGCGTAGGCGGTCTGGTAGGCCAGGGCAAACCAGGTCCATTTGGCGTTGTTCATTTCCCGTTTGATGGCGCCGATGGCGGCGAAACAGGGGGCGCACAGGAGGTTGAAGGCCAAAAAAGCATAGGCGGAGATCACCGTAAAGTTGGCGGCAAAGGCGTCCCAGAACTCGGCGCCGTCTTCAGCCGTTTCCGCGTAACCGTAGAGGACCCCCATGGTGCCCACCACGTTTTCTTTGGCCACGAGGCCCGTGATGGTGGCCACCGCGGCGTCCCAGGCGCCGAAACCCAGGGGGGTGAAGATCCAGGCGACGGCCCCGCCCAGCGCCGCAAGGAGCCCCTGGTCGAGGTTCTCCACCATACCGAAGCCTTCGCCGGTAAAACCGAAGCTCGAAAGGAACCAGATAATCACCGCGGAGACGAGGATCACCGTGCCGGCCTTTCTGATAAAGGACCAGGCCCGCTCCCCCATGCTCCGCAGGATATTGGTAACCGTGGGGAGGTGATAGGCGGGAAGCTCCATCACAAAGGGGGAGGGATCTCCGGCGAAGATCTTTGTTTTTTTCAGGATGATCCCCGAGAGGATCACCGAAAAGACCCCTAAGAAGTAGGCGCTGGGGGCGACCCACCAGGTCCCTCCCAGAACCGCCCCGGAGATGAGGGCGATGATGGGCAGCTTGGCCCCGCAGGGCATAAAGGTGGCGGTCATCACGGTCATGCGCCGGTCGTGTTCGTTTTCGATGGTCCGGGAGGCCATCACCCCGGGGATGCCGCAGCCGGTGCTGATCAGCATGGGGATGAAGCTCCGGCCCGAAAGGCCGAAACGCCGGAAGATCCGGTCCAGGATAAAGGCGATCCGGGCCATGTAACCGCAGGCTTCCAGGACGGCGAGGAAGATAAAGAGGACCAGCATCTGGGGAACAAAGCCCAGCACCGCCCCCACCCCGGCGATGATCCCGTCCAGGATGAGGCCGTTGAGCCAGTCCGCGGTTCCGGCGGCTTCCAGCCAGCCCCCCACCACCACGGGGATCCCCGGCGCCCAAAGGCCAAAGTCCTCCGGGGCGGGTTCTTCCGCAAGCCCGCCGGCCGCAAAGGCTTCCGTCGCCTCCGCAAAGGCGCCGCCCCCGGTTATATGCCAGCCTTCGCCGAAAAGGCCGTCGTTGGTCCAGTCCGTTACCCAGGTTCCCACGGTGGTTACCGATATAAAATAGACGAGGAAGATCACTACGGCAAAAATGGGCAGGGCGGCAAAACGGTTGGTAACGACCCGGTCGATCTTATCCGAAGGGCTGAGGTTTCCCCGGGGCTTCTTTTTGAGCAGCCGGGGAAGTATACCGGCGATGTATTGGTACCGTTCCTCGGTGATGATGGTCTCCGCGTCATCCCCCCGGACATTTTCCGCTTCTTGGATCAGGTCCTCCGCCCCGGGGAGGCTGAACTTCTCCGCAAATTTCGCGTCCCGCTCAAAAACCTTGAGGGCGCAAAAACGCCCCTGGGCTTGAGGGACCCTATCCCCCAAAAGGGCCGTAATTTTATCCAGGGCCCTTTCCACGGGGGCCGAAAAGGTACCGGGGATATTTGCGGCGCCCCTGCCGGCTGGCTGAAGGGAAGCCCCTACCGCCGCTTCCGCCGCTTCCCGTACCCCCCTCCCCTTGAGGGCGGACACCGCCAGGACTTTGCAGCCCAGGGTTTTGGTCATTTCATCAAGGTTGATAACATCCCCGGCCTTTTCCACCGCGTCGATCATATTCACCGCCGCTACCACGGGAATCCCCATGTCCAAAAGCTGGGTGGTTAAAAAGAGGTTCCGTTCCAGGTTGGTCCCGTCGATGATGTTGAGGATCACGTCGGGCTTTTCCTCCAAAAGATAGTTCCGGGAGATAAGCTCCTCCAGGGAATAGGGGGAAAGGGAGTAGATTCCCGGAAGGTCAATGATCGTTACGTCCTTATATCCCTTGAGGCGGCCTTCTTTTTTTTCTACCGTAACCCCCGGCCAGTTTCCCACAAACTGATTTGACCCGGTAAGGGCGTTAAAAAGGGTGGTTTTACCGCTGTTCGGGTTGCCCGCTAAGGCGATTTTTATGGCCATGATTCCTCCTGGGAGCCCGCAAGCTCCTAGGGAAACGCTGATTAACTTGACGCTAACCGCGTTTCCCTAATGTATTTGCTCATTTCATTGCGCAAATACAACGTTAAAGTAGCGCCGATTGCGCCAACGCAGTTGGCGAATTCTCGATTGAATAAATCAGCGCTTCC
>JAITKD010000090.1 GCA_031278575.1 Spirochaetaceae bacterium
AAAGGCTGCTTGACAAGCGAAACTTGTCTTTCAAAATCCGACCTTTTGAAACAGCCTCAAACAAGAGGACGTTATGAACCATAACCCCGTCTCCGCGTATCTCGCTCAAACCCCTCAGGACAAGGTCCATACCGGATTTTTGGCCTACCTTTGTAATCTTCAGAAAGTTTCCGAGAGCGCCCCGGAGATCGCTGTTTCTATTGTAAAAGAGCTGGAAAACCAACGCCGCCGGGTTAAGCTCATCGCCAGCGAAAACTACTGTTCCCTGGGGGTACAGTTTGCCATGGGCAATTTACTCACCGACAAATACGCCGAAGGTATGCCGAATCACCGGTTTTACGCGGGAAACGAAAACGTGGACGCCGTGGAAACCCTGGCCGTGGAGGAAGCCCGGAAGGTTTTTGGGGCGGAATACGCCAATGTCCAGCCCCATTGCGGGGCGGACGCCAATATCCTGGCCTATTGGGCCATCCTCACCACCCGGGTCGAAACTCCCGCCTTAAAAAAATACGGCGAAACCAACCTGTATAAACTCACCGGCCCCCAATGGAAGGAGCTCAAGGCCGAATTAGGAAATCAGCGGCTTCTGGGCCTGGATTATTATTCCGGGGGCCACCTGACCCACGGGTACCGCTACAATATCTCCTCCCGGATCTTTGACGGGTACAGTTATTCGGTTTCCCCGAAAACCGGGCTTCTGGATTACGATGAAATCGAAAAGCAGGCCCGGGATATTAAACCCCTGATCCTTTTGGCCGGGTATTCCGCCTACCCCCGAAAAATCAACTTTAAGCGGATGCGGCAGATCGCCGACCGCGCCGGGGCGGTACTGATGGTCGATATGGCCCACTTTGCGGGCCTCGTGGCGGGGAAGGTTTTTACCGGGGATTATGACCCGGTCCTCCATGCCCAGGTGGTTACCAGTACCACCCACAAGACCCTCCGGGGCCCCCGGGCGGGCATGGTCCTTTCCACCGCGGAATTTGCCGATGCCCTGGACAAGGGCTGCCCCCTCACCATGGGGGGGCCCCTGCCCCACGTTATCGCCGCCAAGGCCGTGGCCTTTCGGGAGGCGGGCAAACCGGAATTTCGGGACTATGCGGCACGGATCGTGGAAAACTGCCAAGCCCTGGCCGCTTCCTGCGTAAAAAACGGCCTGGAAGTCCTCACCGGGGGTACCGACAATCACCTTTTCCTCGTAGATGTCCATCGTCTGGGCCTTACCGGGCGGCAGGCGGAAAACAGCCTCCACGAATGCCGCATCACCCTCAACCGGAACAGCCTCCCCTTTGACCCCAACGGCCCCTGGTATACCTCGGGGCTGCGGATCGGTACCGCCGCGGTAACCACCCTGGGGATGACCCCGGCCGAAATGGAAGAACTCGGTTCCGTCATAGCCCTGGTTCTAAAAAACACCGCCGCCGCGGAAAACCCCGGCGGCGCCGGGAATCCCCCGGGATTCAGTAAAGTCAAATACCGCGTCAACGAAACCGCCCGGGCCGAAGCCCTTTCCCGGGTAGAAAACCTCCTTTCCCGGTTCCCGGTATATCCGGAACTGGATCTGGAATTGCTCAAAAAGGTTTTTTGTCCTTAAAAACAGCCGGATTTTGAGGAAGCCCCGCCTAAAATAGGGGCTTTTGTCCTAAATGTAAAAAAAATATGCATTTCCCCTACTATTATTTTGAAAATAAATTATACTTTTTAACGATGGATTAAATTTAAAACAAACCGGCTTGAAACCGGTTTTGAGAAGGTGGTTTATGTTTATCTTTCTTTCTTAACATTATACGATAAGGGCTGGTTCCCGAATAGATTATTTGGTCATTGGCCCTTGCAGTTTCTGAGGTTAACGTCTTACGAAGCTGCGTTTTTCAAGGTTGCGGTTTCAAAACCCGGCGGGTTTTGAAACCGGCTTTGGAAAAAGCGGTTAAGCCCAAAATTACGCCAGCCTGCTTTTTCTGTATAAATCTGCGGTTGAGGTTTTAAAATTTGATGTTTTAAACCTCTATGGTTCTAAATTTGTGATCTGCCCCGAACCATTGGATTGGAAATTATCTATAGGATAAAAGGGGTTATATAGAGAGCTTTCTAGGAGGAGTATTTCAATGAAACTTAAGCTTAAATTAACGGCTGTTATCGCTATTATGATGGCCCTGGTAATCGCCGCCATATCTATTGTTTTATTAAGCCGGGCCAGCGCCTTACAAATCGAGGCGGCGGAGGCAAATCTGGAAAATATGACCGGCCTGCACGCCCTGGAACTGGAAGGCCGGTACCAGGTATATCTGGACGTGGTAACCAGCCTGGCCCATGTGATGGACAGTTACCAATCGATAGAGCCCGTACTGCGGCGGAGCCAGTATATCGAAATGATCCGGGCGGTCATGGACTCCAGGCCCAATTTTGTCGGGATGTATACGGTGTGGGTGCCGGGAACGATTGATGACCGGAACGCGGAACTGGCCAATACCCCGGGTACCGATGCCAGTGGGAATTTTATCGCCGGGATTTACCGGGATACGGGCTCCATGGAACTGCGGGCGTGTCCGGACTGGCAAAATACCCTGAAAGCGGTAAGAAAGATACCGACCATCAGCGATCCCATCCGCTGGACCGTAAGGGGCAAGGAAACCCTGGTGGTCAATATCACCGTTCCCATAATCCCCGACGGAACGACCGATATTGTGGGTCTTGTCGGGGTGAGCTTTGATCTGGGCCTTTCCCAGGATATTGTTGAAAAATTAAGACCCTACGGAACCGGCCGGACGCTCCTTATCAGCAACAACGGTACGGTGGTGGGCCATTATGACGAAAACAAGGTGGGATTAACCGCCCAGGAGGTTATCACTCCGGTGATAGGTCAATATGGGCTCGATAAATCCCTGGAAGCCCTCAAAACGGGAAAGCCGGCGATTTTTTCAAGTAACGGCCGGATCTGCGACACCTACCCCTTCTATGTGGGGGAGATCGCTACCCCCTGGGCGTTGTTGTCTTCGGTGGAATCCTCCACGGTCCTTGCCAGCGTATCCACCTTAACCCAGTTTACCATTATCATTGCGGTTATCGCCGTGATTGTAACCGGGATTATCGTCTTTTTGATCGCTTCCAGCATCGCCAAACCCATCGTGAACGTATCCCTCACCCTCAAGGACATCTCCGAAGGGGAAGGGGACCTGACCAAGTCCATAGACGTCCATTCCAAGGACGAAATCGGCGACCTCGCCCGTTACTTCA
>JAITKD010000111.1 GCA_031278575.1 Spirochaetaceae bacterium
AACATCACCCTTTGGCGGCCCGGGATCGGCGATCTGGACCTGCTCTGCGGGGAACTTGCCCCTGTTTTAAAAATGTCCGCCGGGGAAATCCGGGAACGGATCCTCTACTCTCCCAGTGATTTTATCTATCTAAAAAAACAGGTGGGCCAGTCCACCATACAGGCCGTTGAAGCGCTCAAGGCCGGCGGAAACCTGGGGGGGGTCAATATCGAAATTATCCCGGGGCGGATCTACCCGGAACAGGAACTGGCCGGCCAGATTATCGGCTTTGTGGGGGATGATAATCAGGGGCTGGCGGGAATTGAATACGCCTTTGAGACGGAACTCACCCGGATCGGTTTAGGGCAGGATGAGGATGCGGGGGATAAAACCAACCGGATCGGTAATCAGGTGGTACTCACCATAGATGTTACGGTCCAGTATATCCTTGAGGGGCTCGCCGCCCGTGTCCTGGAGGAAAACAAGGCTGAAGCGGTGATGCTCCTGGCCATGGATCCCCGTTCCGGGGACATTTTGGGTTCCGCCTCCCTCCCCGGATTTAACCCCAACAACATCAAGGACTCGGATGAAAACACCCGGATGGACCGGACCGCGGTCTGGTCCTATGAGCCGGGATCGGTGTTTAAGATTTTTTCCCTTTCCGCCCTGATGGATTCCGGGGCTATAGATGAGGAAACGGTTTTTGTCTGTAACGGCCATTATGAACGGACCACCAATCTGGGGGAACGGATCGTCATCAATTGCCTTTCCGCCCACGGACCGGTAACGGCCCGGGAGATCATCATCTATTCCTGTAATGCCGGGGCGGCCTATGCCTCGGACCGGTTGGGGGCGGAACCCTTTAACCAGTTAATCCGAAACTTCGGTTTTGGTTCCCGGACCGGGGCGGGGCATCCCGGAGAAACCTCGGGGTTCCTCCGGGCGCCGAACCGGTGGTCGGAACGATCCAAGCCCACCATCGCCATGGGACAGGAGATCGCCGTTTCCGCCGTCCAGATGCTCCAGGCCGCCACCGCGGTGGCTAACGACGGTATCCTGGTTCCCCCCCGGATCGTCTCCCGGATAGTGTCCGGGGACGGCAAACAATCCGAGCCCTATAGCTCCGGAGCCCCCCGGCGGGTACTCAAGGCGGAAACCGCCCGGAACATACGGCAGTACATGGCGGACGTAACCTCCGACATAGGAACGGGATGGCGGGCCAACATGGAGGATCTTTCCCTGGCGGTTAAGACCGGTACCGCCCAAATCATCGATCCCCTTACCGGGGCCTATTCGGAAAATGACTTTATTGCCAGTTGTATGGCCATGGTTCCGGCGGAATCCCCTTCCCTGGTTCTCTACCTGGTCATCATAAAACCCCAGGGGGCTTCCTATCTGGGGGGGCGTATCGCCGCGCCCCCTATCCGGGAAGCCGCCGAAACGCTGGTGGATTACCTGGGGATACCCCGGGGTAAAAATCCCCAGGTTGTCCATTCCGGGTCGGTAACTATCCCCACGGGCGAAACGCCGATCCTTTCGGATACGGTCCCGGATTTTTCCGGTTATTCAAAACGCAGCCTGCTCCCCCTGCTCCTCCAGGATGAGGTGCATATTGAAATTACCGGCGAAGGCTGGGTGCGCCGTCAGTATCCCCCCCCGGGAACGCCCCTTTCTCCGGGGGATACCATCACCCTGGAATTGGAATAAGCGGCCGGGCGGCGGGAGGACCGATGGAACCCTGGGACACCAATATACGGATCCTCAAGGCCCGGTACCCGGGATTGGCGGAGGAACTCGACCGGGAGCCGGAATTTCCCCGGAAAATCCTGGTGGAAAAAAGCGCCGCCGGGGATCCTACCCTGATCATCGAGGGGATCCACGTCCATTCTCCCCGGGATCCGGTTCGGGAGGGCCGCCGGCTTGCCGCCGCCTTGACCGGCGGCGGCCCCCTGGTGGTTCTGGGGTTCGGCCTGGGATATGCCGCGGAAGCCGCCGCCGGGGCCAGGCCGGAACGGCCCCTGATCATCCTGGAACGCCACGGGGCGGTTCTGAAAAAAGCCCTGGAAACCCGGGATTTGGGGGAATTTCTCCGGGACCGCCGGCTCGTCTTTATCCTCGGCGGCGCCGGGGAGGGGATCGCCGGGGCTCTTGGGCTTTTTGGGGGGTCTTCTCCGGGGGAGGGGGGGCCTCCGGAACTCCTTAAAAACCGGGCCCTCACGCGGTTGGACGAGGCCTGGTACGCCGGGGTGGAATCCCGCATCCGCGCCTGGGTCTCCCGGGAGGACGTGAATCTGGCGACCCTCCGGCGTTTTGGCCGGCGTTGGGTACGGAACCTGGCCCGGAACATGGAATCCATCCGGGATCTGCCGGGAATTTCCCGGCTGGCGGGCTGTCTGGCCGCCGGCGCCGGGACTTCATCAGGACCGCCGGTACTCCTGGTGGCGGCGGGCCCCTCCCTGGACCGGGTCCGTACCCTGCTCCCCGCCTTCGCGGAACGCTGCGTCCTGGTGGCGGTGGATACCGCCCTGGGGCTGGTCCTGGAACAGGGGGTTACCCCCGATTTTACCCTGGTGGTGGATCCCCAATACTGGAACGCTCGGCACCTGGACCGGACCGCGGCGCCGGGGAGCTGCCTTATCGCCGAATCGGCGGTATATCCCCCGGTGCTGCGGCGCCCCTTTGGACGGGCCTTTCTGTGCGGCTCCCTTTTCCCCCTGGGACGGTTTATCGAAGATCTGGTGGATCCCAAGGGGCGGCTCGGCGCCGGGGGATCGGTGGCCGCCACCGCCTGGGACTTTGCCCGGGTCCTGGGGACCTCATCGGTCTGGTGGGCGGGGCTTGATCTGGCTTTTCCGGCGTTCAAGACCCATTTCAAGGGGGCCCTCTTTGAGGAACGGGCCCTGGCGGAGGGGACCCGTTTTATCCCCCCGGAAACCCGGTCTGTCCGGGCGCTCCGGGACGGGCAGCCCTTTTGGGCCGCCGCCGCCGGAGGGGGCGAGGTCCTTACGGACCGGCGGCTTTCCCTGTACGCGGCCTGGTTTGAAAACCGTTTCCGGCGTTACCCCGGGATACGGAACCGGAGTTTTTCCCCCGGGGGACTGGCCATTCCCGGCATGGACCTGGCGGATCCGGAGGAACTCCTCGCCCTGCCCCCCCGGCGGGAAGAAATAAACCGGACCCTGGGGGAAGTTTTTGCCCGAATTGACCGGGAGTTCCATGCCCCGGCCCGGATCCAGGAACGCTCCCGCGCCTTTTGGGAGGCCCGGAAGACCCTGCTGGAAGGCCTTGAGGGCATAAAAAGACTGGCCGAAGACGCGGGAGACCAGGCGGCGGGGGCCTGCCGGGCGGTTCAGGAAAAAAAACCGGTGGGAGAAAAAATCCTGGCGGAACTGGACGAGGCCAACCGGCGGATACGTTCCAGCGCGGTAAAGGATGTGGCGGGGTTCCTGTTCCCCGCCCCCTCGGAATTGGAACCCCCCTTGGAAAACTCCCCGGAACCCCTGGAACGTTACCTGGAATTTTCGGCAAAACTATACCGGTCCCTGGCCGAGACGGTGGACTACCATTTATCCATACTTCGTGTTTTTTCCGCTAAAGCTTCAAAAACATCATGCCGATAGTAAAACAACGGGAGGATAATACCTCAAGTTAGTAGACGGTGCGCGTCCCGACGTCCAGGCGCACCGTCTTTTTTTTGAAAAAACCTCAAGCGCCGGGATCTAAGGAAGCGCTGATTTATTCAATCGAGAATAAATCGGTGCTACTTTAACGTAAGAAAAAGTTCCCGAATGAGCCTCCAACGTAGTTTGCGCCGGGGTATTAAACCAGACGTTCGTATAACCAAATCGCGGCTTCATGGATATATTTTGAAAGAACCACGGTATAAACCTCGTTAAGGATCTTTTTTACCTCCCGGTTCCAGGAAGCCGCGGTGGGAAAGGTTTTTTTGAGGCGGTTCCGTCCCTCCATGGCGGCGGTGGTAAATTCCAGACTCCGCCGGGGGACGGCTTTATTGAGGTTTTCCGCCAGAAAAAAAGCCGAAAGGCCGGTAATTATCCCGTTTTTAGACTCCGCCGCCAGGGTTTTGAACTGATCCCCCGCGGCGGAAAATTGCCGGTCCAGGAGCAGGGAAAAGCCGTAGTACCAGTGTACCCAGTCGGCGGATTCGGTTTTTACCGAATTAAGGCGCTTAAAAAAGAAGGTCGCCGCCCCGCCGGTGTCCTTGCCCAGGATCCGGGCGGTTCCGAAAATCAGGGCGTTGGCGTCCACCAGGGCGGGCCTCGCGATGGCTGTTTTGTTTTCCAGGCTCGTCACCGAAGCTGAATCGGATAGGATCAGATAGGTATTCGCCAGAAGCCGTACCAGGCGGTGGGTATAATGGCCTTCCTTGAAGATCCGTTCTTCCAGATACCGGACCAGGGCGGGCCAGTCTTCTTTTTCCAATAATTGAAAAAGCCGCCGGTTGATAAAATAAAAACCGTCGGACCCGATAAGGATGACCACGAGGAATACTACCGCGGGCCAGGTGATGTTCCAAAGCTCCCCGAAAGGCCAGGATTTAAAGAGTATTACCGGCATGGCGCATACCAGGAGCAAAAAAAACAGGATAATAATATTAAACAATATAAAAACAGAGGTAAATTTCAAACGTCATATCCCTTCCCTGCTTGGGGCTGGTTCAAAACCGCGCGTTTGGGAACCGGCTGAGGCTTTAGCCCAAGACCTTCAACCCCGGAACCCCACGGATAACTTCAGGGAAGCGGCTCCAAAAACCGAAGTTTTGGAACCGCCTCACCGGTAAGACGAATTCCCCCGGGCAAAGGAACCGCTCAAGACCGAAGTTTTCAGCGGCCCTATTTTAGCGGCCCTAAGGAAGCACTGATTTATTCAATCGAGAATTCGCCAACTGCGTTGGCGCAATCGGCGCTCCTTTAACGCAAGGTAAACAAAGTTTACCCCATTTGCGCAATGAAATGAGCAAATACCTTAGGGAAACGCGATTAGCGTCAAGTTAATCAGCGTTTCCCTAAATAAATAGTATATTATTACCGACACTTATAATAGAATAATAGGGATAAACAAGTCAATAGAATACAAGTTATGGATCGACAATGAAAAGACACCCGGTTAATGATATTCCTTCCGACGCTTATTTTTCCAAAGCGGGTTATCTGGACGACCGGTTTGTTCTGATCGCCCCGGAAACGCCCTTTACCATGGATACCCGTAATCTTCTTTTAAAGTGGAAGTTTAAGGAGATTTTAAGCGACGGAGAATACCGGATGGATTATCATCCGGAAAATGACGCCGCTTTTGATTCCCATGGGGAAATTCCTGAAACCAGGGTATTAACCGACCGGGAAAAGATAAAACAGGCCGAAGTCTTTTATAATTCTTTTATTGAATACGCGGAAACCCTTTTTACCGATGTGGTGATTAAGGGGAAACTTGAATTTAAAAACGTGGTGGAAAAAATCAAGGAGGTTTGTGATTTTATAAAGGTGTA
>JAITKD010000134.1 GCA_031278575.1 Spirochaetaceae bacterium
GATACCGAAACCCTGAACTTCAACACCGCCATCAGCGCCATGATGGTCTACTCCAACGAGCTTGCCAAACTGGAGGAGGTTCCCCGTTCCCTCTGGGAGCCCCTGGTCCTGATGGTCAGCGCCTACGCCCCCCACCTGGGGGAGGAACTCTGGGAAAAGCTGGGCCACACCGAATCGGTCTCCGCTTCCCCCTGGCCCGTCTGGGACGAGGCCCTCACCCGGGAGGAGGAGTTGACCGTCGTGGTCCAGGTCAACGGCAAGATCCGGGACAAGTTTGTGGCTGCGGCGGGGACGCCCCGGGAGGAGCTGGAAAAAACCGCCCGGGCCCTGCCGGGGATCCGCAAGTGGACCGAAGGGCGGCAGGTGGTGAAGGTGATCGCCGTGCCGGATAAACTGGTCAACATTGTGGTACAACCTTGAGGCTTACCCGCCGATACGATCCCGTAGGGCTAAAGGTCCGGCTGTTTAACCCATAGCCGCCCGCCGGTCCCGTATGGTTTCAAGGACTTCCTGTAACTCCTCTTTTTCTTCCCCGGTGATAAGTCTTTTGATTTTTTCCAGGCTCCCCTCAAACTGTTCAATACGGCGCAGTAATTCCGTTCGGTTCTCCCGGAACAGTTCGGTCCACAGGGGAACGTTGAGCATGGCTATCCGGGTAAGGTCCTCAAAACTCCCCCCGCCAAAGCGGGTGATCTCCCGGTCATCTTCGCAAGCGATGAGGGCCGCGGCGATAACATGGCAGAGCTGGCTGGTAAAGGCGATCTTCCGGTCATGTTCTTCCGGGGTGGTACAGGTGATCCGGGAAAAACCCATCCGGTATATCAGGGCTTTAAGGTATGCCAAATTTTCGTCCTTGTTCCGTTTCAGGGGGGTCAGGATGTAGTTTTTCCCGTGAAAATCACATTTTTCCGCGTTCCCGTAGCCCCCCTTTTCGCTTCCCGCCATGGGGTGTCCCGGTATAAAGTCCAGATCATCCCGGAGGGCGGTTTCCATGACCGCGGCGATGCTTCCTTTGATACCGGCAATATCGGTGATCAGGGTCCCGGGACGAAAGGCCCCCATCCACGTTTTCATAAATTCCAGCAGGGCTGCGGGGTTAAGGCAGAGAAAGATCAGGTCGCAGCGTCCCAACATGGATTCCGGGGAGGCGTACCCCTCGTCGATCACCCCGCCGGCCCGGGCGGCCGCCCGGGTATCCCCGTCGAGGTCGCAGCCCAGGATCCGTCCCGCGGCCCCCCGGGGGATAATCCCCTCATTTCTGACGGACCGGGCTATGGCGCCGCCCATAAGCCCCAGCCCGACGATCCCCAGGGTGCTGTTTTCAATGGGTTTCATAGGCTAGATACTCCGGCCTTCAAGGGCGGCGTATTTTTTTAAGGAATCCATGAGCAGGGTGAATGTTTCCGGGGTGATGGACTGTTCCCCGTCGCAGAGGGCGTTTTCCGGATCGTTGTGGACTTCCAGGATGACGCCGTCGGCCCCCGCGGCCAGGGCGGCCTTGGCCATGGAGGGTACCATCCAGGCAAGACCCGTGGCGTGGCTGGGGTCCACGATTACCGGGAGGTGGCTCTGTTTTTTCAGGGCCGGGACCGCCGAAAGGTCCAGGGTGTTTCGGGTGAAGTTGTCGAAGGTCCTGATCCCCCGTTCGCAGAGGATGATCCGGTCGTTCCCCCCGGCCATGACGTACTCCGCCGCCATGAGGAGTTCCGTTAAGGTACCGGCGTAGCCCCGCTTGAGGAGTATGGGCTTATGGCTTCTCCCCAGTTCTTTAAGGAGCGTAAAATTCTGCATATTCCGGGCCCCCACCTGGATGATATCTACATCCTCAAAGACCTCAAGCTGATGGTTTCCCATGACTTCGGTTACAATGGGCAGGCCCGTTTCTTTTTTTGCCGCCAAAAGCAGGTCAAGCCCCTCGCAGCCCAGGCCCTGAAAACTATAGGGGCTGGTCCGGGGTTTAAAGGCGCCGCCCCGGAGAAATCCCGCCCCGGCTTTTTTTACCGCCCCGGCAATCCCGAGAATTTGTTCCCGGTTTTCCACGGAACAGGGCCCGGCGATGATACCCAGGGAAACACCCCCAATACTCCGGATAACCCCGTCCGGGCCGGGTACGTCAATCCGGGTATCCTCGGGATGAAAAAGCCGGTTCACCCGCTTATAGGGTTCCTGTACCCGGACCACCTTTTCCACTAAATGGTGGGCCCCCAGGGCTTCGGCGTTGATCCCCTGGGTATCCCCCACGAGGCCCAATACGATCCGGGACGCCCCCGGGGAGTAATGGACCTTTACCCCCTGCTGTTCAAGAAAAACCGTAAATTTCAGCACTTCCTTTTTTTTCGTCCCGGGTTTTAAAACGATAATCATGATACCCTCCTGGTTTTTTCCGGGGTTTAAAACCCCGTCGGACATAAAAAAAGGGAGACCCCGGGCAATTACCCCGGAGTCTCCCTGAATTATCAGGTTTTCACCTGTTTTTAGGTTTTTAACCTAAAAACCTTCGGCTCCGCGGGGCATAAAGACCGGTAATAATAATAGTAATAATAAGGGGAAAGAGAAGAACCGGTCCTGATTCCGGTGATATGAACTGTCTCGTAGGCCGCGGAATTAAACATCCTCATTTCTTTTATGAAGAGTATAACCAGGGGGGGCATATCTGTCAACGTAACCTCGACGGGGTTACCGGTTCCGCCTGAAACCGGACAAAAAACAGATGTTTTTACCCGGGCCATACGAAATTAAATCATCAAATAGGGATCATTCCAGGGCGATACGGTAGTGTAGATAGGCTTCCTCCAGGGTTCTTTTTGGCCCCGGGGCTGAAACCCGTTTACGAAAGGCCGCCGCGTCCCTTCGGTCGACATAAAAATCATAAATAGCCCGGGGCTCGGCGTTAATTACCTCGGTATAGGAGGGATTACTCCCCAAAAAGGAACGAACCCCGTCATAACTGACCGCGTTTATGCCAAACCGTTTGAGGCGGGATCGGACTTCGGTAATTTCTTCGTAGGAAAGGCCAAAAAGAAATTCCTCCAGGGCCCACCGGGTTTCATCATTGGTAGTCTGGGATATCAGAAAGTCCCGCCAGTCCGTTTCCAGATCCAGGGATATCCGGATCAGTTCGCTGGCCCCGTCCATGGTTCCAAAGCTGGGGGGAGCCGCATCCCGGGCGGCCCAAAGCGCTTCCAGGGCCGGCAAATGATGTGTCAAACGGGGATCGGTCCCACTGTCCCATAGGGCAATAAGGTCATTGGCCAGGCGAAATTTAATATCCCCGGAAAAAGCGGGATCAGCCAAAAATGATAAATAAACTTCCTCAGCCATGATGGTACAAATAGTGGAGAATATAATCTTTCGTACCGGGACATAAAACTGATCCATCCCCGGTACCAAAATGGAAAGCAGGGAAAAGGAATGGGCTTTAGCAATCAAAAAACTCCTGGTCGCTATGATCTTTGTCGGGATATGGAGCAGCCGGGCCGACGGCATAAAATCGCAGAGGGATCCTATCAGCTTTTCCTCGTCACGGAATTCTCCCCGCAGGGTATGGGCTTCCCGTACCGAAGGAAAGGAAGAAACCGCCTCCCCGAGGGCTTCAAGGCAGGAAAACCGCTGACGAACCAACGCCGCGTCTTCGGGAAATTGGGAATCCAGGTAAGCCTCTATCTCCCTAACCAAGTCTTTTTCAGTATCTTTTAACGCAAACATGACAGAGGCATTTTCCTTTTTGCTTGATATTGGACCTGGGAAAGAACCTCATGGTTCTTTCCCAAATCGGTTTTTTATCGGAATTTGTTCAAAACTGAAGTTTTTGAACAACTCTATTAAAAAAGCTATATCTATAACCCTATCCCGCTGATATCGATAAATCCAGTAATAAGGAACATAAATTGTATTTTCCATTCCCCGAAAACTTGTCCAAAACTTCAGTTTTGGGCAGGCAATCTTGAATTTAGAAGGGAAAAGCGGGCCGGCTCACGGTTAAGTTTACCGCCGGTTCTACAACCTTTCCCGGAACCGGCGGGTTTTGGAAAAGGCGCCTATTGATCATCATCAATAAGTATAATATACTATATTTTTGGGGTCTTTCAAAATAGATCAGGACTCTGTGGAATTTTGTTCCAAAGTCTTATAATGTGGGTCGATGTCAAAATACGGATGGTTTTGACATCGCCTCTTTGTATAAATCGGGGGTGCACCGGTTTCGACTGGTACGGTTCGGGGTGCAGATTGCAGGTGGAGTGCCGAACTCCTAACATTCGGCAACAATTTAACTGCCAACTACGACAGTTACGCTCTCGCTGCATAAACAGCGGAACGCGGAAACCGGTCCCGCCGCCTTGAGGGGCCGAATTTCCGTCGCAATCAAGGCTGGTCAACCTCCGCTTTCGGACGGGGCGCGACGAGACATTTCCGGAATACGGATGGGCCGCAGGCCGCATTGCTAAACCCATCCCGACAATATAAAACGCGGCTAAACCTGTAGAGATCGGTATTTCGCGTATTAGGACGCGGGTTCGACTCCCGCCACCTCCAAAAACCGCGGTATCCCGCGATGAAACACCTCGGAATAAGCCCGAAGCAAATGGGGCCTGTTCGAAAAAAGGGCGGTAAACCGCCCTTAAAAGACGTATTAAGGGAAAAACAGTATTATTTTGTATAAAAATAGAAAGACTAGTATTATATTATGATTACTTAATAAATTCAAGAAAAATTGCTTGTGAATTATCATAAAGCGGGCTATAAATCTCATTATAGTAAGGAATTGAAAATGCCGATAATGAACCAATATGAGGGTTCACCACAGCATTTTATATCTCCTATTAATTTCGGTGGCGTGTATAGCCGCCGAAGAACCGGTTCATGTGATACAAAGGGGGGATACTATTTATTCTATAGCCCGTTCTTACGGCGTGCGCGTTGAGGATGTTTTATCCCTAAACGGTATGACCGATACGGATGTCCTGCGGATTCAAGTGGGACAGCGTATTAGAATACCGGGGAACGCTCAGTCTTCCGTATCCTCAGTTCCGGCGGCGGCCTTTACGGAACACCGGGTCGCTAAGGGGGAGACCTTTTACGGAATCGCCCGGAGATACGGCATTACCCTTCAGTCCCTGCGGAATGTTAATCAAGTTTCAGAAAGTTATATATTAAAAGAAGGGGATGTATTACGAATACCCACAACGGCCGTTGCCGGTACTTCAAAAACTTCCCCGGCCCCTCAGGGGGATCGTTCAACCCCGGCAGCGGGCACCGTTCCCCGTTTAACGGAAACCAGGCCTATGGACGCTTCCATACGCTGGCCGGTGAAGGCACAAGAGGTGTCCTATATGACCGGAAAACTAAACGGGGTGGTCGTTGTAGGGGAAAAATCAGAATCTATACGGAATCTTATCCAGGGGACGGTGGTATCCGCGGGACCTTACCGTGGATTTGGAAAGGTTGCGATTATCCAAGTTGCAGGAGGTTATTTATACGTATATGGCGGTTGTGAAAGTCTTTCGGTCAAGGTAGGCGATAGGGTTGCTTCGGGGACAGAACTTGGGAAGTTAGGTATCGATGCGGTATCTGAAAAACCACAGTTGTTTTTAATGGTATACCGGAATAATAATCCCATGGATCCCGCCCGTGCCCCCAGAGCTTAAGGCGCTTGAGAATTTTCACAAATAGATAACTGAGATGTGGTTTCAAATCCGCCGGGGTTTGAGCCCGTTTTAGAGCAGATAAAAATATGGCTAGAACCTGAAAAGGGTGGTAATATGGTAAAAACGGTAGTTATGTCGGGGAAAGGTAAACAGACAGGTAGAAAGAAAGGGGTTTTATATCCTATGAATGATGTTGGTGTAGAACGAAGTCGTGCAAAAAAGAGAACATCGGATATCTCATCAATGAAAAAACCAAAGCGATCAAAAACTGCCAAAGAAACGGATCCATTGGCTCTTTACTTCAAACAAATTTCAAAATTTCCACTATTAACAGTTCAGGAAGAACAGCTAATTGGTGAAAAGATCGTAATATTGCGGCGAGAAATCCAGAAACTTGCCCAGGAATACGAGGGAAGGGAACAGGACGGGAAATATAAAAGAGAACGTTCCATGCTGGATAATTCCTTGCTTTTATATAAAAACCGGATGATCAATTCCAATCTGCGTTTAGTCGTTTCAATCGCCAAAAATTATCAGCACCGGGGTTTATCCCTGCTTGATCTTATTGATGAAGGTAACATCGGGCTTATAGAAGCGGTGGAACGGTTTGATTATACGAGGGGTTGTCGTTTTTCAACCTATGGAACCTGGTGGATCCGGCAGGCTATCATTAAGAGTATCGCCGATAAAGGACGGGTGATCCGTATCCCCATTCACATGCTAAATACCATTAAAAAATGTTATTTTGTGGCGAAACAATTGACCCAGGATTTGGGCAGGGATCCAAATGAAGTGGAATTATCCGAATATTTGGGAATACCTATTTCCAAGGTAAAGGAGATCGTCAAACTTTCCCAGGAAACCACCAGCCTTGATACCATTGTGGACGACGGTAACCTTACCCGTCTTGCGGATCTTATCAAGGATGACACCATGGAAGAACCCTTTGAAATGGTCTTTTCCATGACCCTCCAGGAAACCATGGAGGATATTTTGTCCCACCTTTCGGAACGGGAGATGAAGATCATCCAACTCAGGTTTGGGCTCACCGGGGAAGGGCCCCTTACCCTGGAAGAAACGGGCAAACTTTTGGGTATAACCCGGGAACGGGTCCGGCAGATCCAGGAGAAGGCGACTTTCAAGCTCCGTAACCTGAAACAGCTCTACGAATTGCAGGAAAAATCCTGAAGCGCCTGCCCTGGGGCGGCCTCCCCCGGTCAACCAGTTACGGAGGGGGAGCGCCTGGGTCCCCAAAAGCACGGTTCTTTTGTCCCCTAAAAAGCCGTTTTTGACGCGATTCCCCCTCGTCTATGATAAAAGCCAAGCGGTTTTTTGCAAAACCTCCTGAAAAAAATTTACGGTTCGGTCGAACTCCGGTATACTGACCCCATACGTCTATTCGGGGTGTTGATCAGATCAAGGACCAGCCCCCATGATGCATATGCTCTTGTAATTGCCGCGCAAGCGGCTGCCTGCCGGCTGTTAATCGCTCCATCGGGGTCATTTCTGCCCCAGTAGGGGAACAACCGGTAGTGGTTCTTCCGAACTCCTACACTATACCAGATAGCCGTATGCTTTTATCATACCATCGCTCCAGCCTCCTCGGGCTTCGCCCTGCGGTGGCTTCCGCTGCCCCTACTCCTTTTTTCACGGGTCTATCCATACGACCATACCCGCCTTGGAGATGGCCGTTGCCAACCGGAAGGCCCGGGAGGGCCTGCTGTTCCATTCCGACCGGGGGGTGCAGTATTGTGCGAAA
>JAITKD010000168.1 GCA_031278575.1 Spirochaetaceae bacterium
GAGGTCGGGATAGAACGATCCGAAGATCCAAAGCCGATTCCCAAACGAAAATCCTCCTCGGCGCGGCGTGAAGTAGTTGAACCGGGTCATCGGGACACTATCCCCCGGCCGCAGCCGGAGCGATCCGGGGAAACACCAAAACCCGCACACCGGAAGCGAACCTCGCCCGGTGCGGACGATCCCTCGGTACCCATAAAGTTATCCTACAAGGAACGGATTAAAATGGACCGGTATGCCGGGGATCCGGAATTTGAAATAAAGAGTTTTTTTCAAGTTTTACATTCCGTATTATCGATTTTTCATGACATTCCCGATAAGGTAAACCCCGCATTTGTTACCCGGAGAATGAACGACTATTACAAAAAAATCGAAACCCTGGTAACCACGACCCGTACCCTGTTTCCCCGGAATAATATAAAACGCAACGAACAGCTCAAACGGTTATCTTTTTTTGCTTTTACTATATTAGATACTATCCGTTACTGGAACATCGAACAGATCGCTTTGGATTTGACTAAAATTCAAGCCCATCCCCGAAAGGTTCTGGTCGTTGAGTTTACGGATATCCTCCGGGCAATATATAAACCCCTTTTTCTCCTTGAGCAGCTGAACATGGAAGCCCATATCAAGGAGGCCTATAAATGCCTGTATAAGATACTGTACCTGGAAAATCCGGTGGAGGCACAAGAAAAATATCAGGAACTTATCCGTATTTCCCTCAACGCGCTAATGATCACCCGCCGGGAAATTCGGTTCCGCATGTATCCGTTTTTACTTAAACTCCTCTCGGACCGGTTTTTATTATATGAACAATTTTTTGTTGAACGGAAAAACCGGTTTATGGCGTTTATAAACCTTCGGGAAGAGGATCGTATTTCCCCTGCCTTGGCGGAGCTTGATGCAAGCGGGAGACTGCCCGAAGAAGCCGCCCCGGAAGGGGAGGCGCAAGAGGAAGCCGCTCCGGGGGATGATGAAGATACCGAAGAAAAAAAGAAAAAACGATCCGCCGCCGAATCCGAAAATAAGGCGGTGGAGCGGGGACTGCAAACCCTGGAGCGGCTTTTCCCTAAAGCGGGCTGGGAAAACATTTCTTCATTTCCTGATTTTTATCCTTATTTTTCCGATGTATTTAAATTAAAGAAAAATTATGAACTTATCGCCCCCACGGATCCCCTTCTGCAAGTAGCGATACTCACCCGGATCCTGGAGGAGTTGTTTTTTGGGCTTCGTTTTATAAAATTTGGGGCAGTCCCTGGTCCGGATGGTAATCTTGAAAAGATCGATGAGCACATGGGAAACATCCTCAACCAATGGAACTCCTATGTGGAGATATGTTTTGATAATGAATATCTTCCCCGGCTGGGGGAATATTGCCGTATTTTGGACAGTTCCGTTGAATCCAAAGTTTCCAATTACGCAAAGCGGCTTTTAGAGGAACTCCATTGGATAAAGCGGCTTTATTTTTTCCCCTATTACAAATTTGAGTCCTATTACCCGCCGCCGTTTAAAAAAAATGAAATAGGCGCCCTTTACCCCGAAATCAGGCGTTTGCGTAAATATCTTACCATCGTAGCGGCGGGGATAGAACAGGGGAATAAACAGGGAGGGCCCGAAAAAAAGGCGCCCTGCAACAGTATCGATAATCCCTGGGAACCCTATGTTTTCCAGGTGTCCAATCCCGTTTCCATCAGGCTCGACGCGCTTTTAAAAAACCCTAAACAAAAAAACAACGCCTCCCTTGTCTTTTTTTCCCTGGCGGTTACGACGGTGTTGGATCATATCGTCAACAATGAAAAAAGCTGGGCTTACGCGGAGAGGCCGGGACCGTTGTTCCGCAGCGTCAACGGAGAAGGGATATCCCCGGTTTACGGAGTGGATAATACGGTGGATACCGAGGCCCTTTTTAAGGAATCAATTAAAGATCGGGAAGTGAAAAAGGAAACCTGAGAAGCCGTTCTTCGTTAATTCGGGAGTACCTGGCGGGAGGAACCGGCGGTTCCCTATATTTTACCGATGCGGCGGCGGGCTTCCGGGATACTGATCCCCTTCCGGGCGGCCCAATCCGCAAGCTGATCCTCCCCGACGGCCCCCAGGCCAAAATAGTAAGACCGGGGGCTGGAAAAAAACATACCGCATACCGATGCGGCGGGGACGATCATGGCGGTATCGGTTAATTCCAGGCCGCATTTTTCCCGGGCCCCCAATAAATCAAAACTTATCCGCTTATCATCGTGATCCGGGCAAGCGGGATACCCAAAGGCGGGGCGTATACCCTGGTAGGCTCCCCGGCGGATCTCCTCCGGGGAGAGGTTCTCCTCCGGGGCGTACCCCCACAGTTCCCGCCGTACCCGGAGGTGCAGTTCCTCGACAAAGGCTTCGGCCAGAACGTTTGCCAGGCTGGAAAGGAGGAGCCTTCCGTAATCGTCATGCCGGGCCTTATAGGCGGCCTCCGCTTCCGATAAGCCGAAGCCGGCGCTCAGGGCAAAAAGGCCGATCCAGCCGCCGCCGGCGTCCATCGGGGGGATAAAGTCGGCCAGACAGGGGTTGGGTAATCCGGCCCGTTTTTTTTCCTGGCCCCGCAGAAATGAAAACCGGGCTATTGCCTCCCCCGGTCCGGGGCCCGCCGCCGCGCCGCCGGGGTCGTAGAGCAAGAGGTCCTCCCCCCGGGAACGGGCCGGAAAAAACCCCAGGACCCCCCGGAGGTTGAGGATCCCCCGGGTGGCCGCCTGGTCCAAGAGGGTTTCGGCGTCCTCCAGCAGTTGGGCCTCCGCCTTTTCCCGCTCCGGGGCATCCCCGGTTTTTTCCCGGGAAGCCGGGGACATATCCCAGGAACGGAGGAAGTCCTTCCAGTTGATATAGGGGATTATCCGGCCCACCGGATAATCGTTAAAGGTTTGGGTTCCCCGGAACCGCGGCTCCGGGGGTAACCCCACATCCGGGGGAATTCTATTTTCCCGGGCCTTTTCCAGGGGAAGTATTTCAATCCGGGCCTGTATGGATTGGTGGCGCTCCGCCGCCTTCCGGTAATCGGCTTCCAGTTCTTCCAAAAAACGGGGCCGGCCGGTGTCGGAAAGGAGGGCGCGGACCGCCCCGGCGGAACGGCTTGCGTCGGGAATATACACCACCGGTCCTGAGTATTCCGGGGCGATCTTCAAACCCGTGTGGGCCAGGCTGGCGGCGGCCCCACCGATGAGGAGGGGGATGGAGAGCTTTTGTTTCTCCATTTCCCGGGCAATTTTGATCATTTCATCCAAAGAAGGGGTGATAAGCCCGGAAAGGCCGATGAGGTCAACCGCTTCCTGTTCCGCGGTTTGCATGATCCGCTCCGGGGGTACCATGACCCCCAGGTCCAGGATATCATACCCGTTACAACCCAACACCAAGCCCACGATGTTTTTCCCGATATCGTGGACATCCCCCTTCACCGTGGCGAGGAGAATCCTGCCGCCGCCCTGAGCCCCCGGGGTATCAAGGCTTTTTTCCGCCTCAATAAACGGTTCCAGAACAGCCACCGCCTTTTTCATTACCCGGGCGCTGCGGATCACCTGGGGAAGGAAAAGCCGCCCATCCCCAAAACGGTCCCCCACTTCCCCCATGGCCCGCATCAGGGGGCCCTCGACTATCTCCAGGGAACGGGCATACCCGGACCGCAGCGCCCGGACGTCCTCCTCAATATAATCGTCCTGACCCGTTATCATCGCGTGAAGGAGCCGGTCTTCCGGGGGAAGGGACCGCCAGGTTTCGGCCTGTTTCTCCGGTTTTATGGTCCTGGTTCCGGTTTTTTTCGCGGTTTCCATTGCCAGGGCAAGGAGCCGATCCGCGGGCCCGGGGGCCGGTTCCCGGCATAAAATGACATCCTCCGCGGCCTGCCGCAGGGGGGGATCGAGCTTTTCATAGGGGATCAGGCCCGCCTTTACGATAGCCATGGAAAGGCCCGCCGCTCCCGCGTATTTAAGGAAAACCGCGTGCATAGCTTCCCGAACCGGTTCATTGCCCCGGAAACTAAAGGAGAGGTTGGAAACCCCCGCGGAAATTTGAGCGCCGGGACAGCGGGCGGTGATCCATTCGCAGGCGCGGATAAAATCCAGCGCATAACGGTCATGTTCGGGGATCCCCGTGGCCAGGGCAAACACATTGGGATCAAAGATAATATCCTCCGGGGGGAATCCCCGGCCGGTAAGCAGGGCATAGGCCCGGGCGGCGATTTCGATTTTCCGTTCATAGGAGTCGGCCTGGCCCCGCTCGTCAAAGAGCATCACCACCACGGCCGCGCCGTAGGCCCGGGCAAGAAAGGCTTTGGTAAGAAATTCCTCCTCCCCCTCCTTGAGGCTGATGGAATTAACCACGCCCTTGCCCTGAAGGCACTTCAGGCCGGCCTCCAGCACCTCCCAGCGGGAACTGTCGATCATAACGGGAAGACGGGCGATGTCCGGGTCCGAAAGGGCCAGGTTCAGGAAGCGGATCATGGCGGCCCGGGCGTCCAAAAAGGGGTCGTCCATACAGACGTTGATCACCAGGGCCCCCCGGTCTATCATGTCGTGGACCAAACCCAGGGTTTGCGGGTATTTTTCTTCTTTGACCAGGGCGAGGAATTTCCGGCTCCCCGGAGCGTGGGCCCGTTCCCCAATGACGGTGATCCCCCGCTCCCGGTTCACCCGGAGGGGTTCGAGCCCCGCAAGCCAGGTACCCGGCCGCGGCGCCGGGGGTATCCGGGGGGGCCGGCCCCGGGCTTTGGCGGCGACGGCGGCGATGTGGGCGGGGGTAGACCCGCAGCAGCCCCCCAGGATGTTCACCAGCCCTTCCCGCAGATAGGCTTCTACCTGGGCCGCCATGGATTCGGGAGTCTCGTCGTAGGCGCCGAACTGGTTGGGCAGCCCCGCGTTGGGATGGGCGCTGATCAGGCACGGGGCAAAACCGGCGAGCGCCGCCAGGGGTTTTTTGAGCTGCTCCGCCCCAAAGGAACAGTTGAGCCCGATTGACCAGGGTTCGGCGTGGAGTACCGAAACCAAAAAAGCCTCCACGGTCTGCCCCGCCAGGAGCCGGCCCGCGGTATCGGAGACGGTGGCGGAGATCATCAGGGGGAAGTCCGGGAGGGTCAGACCCCGTTCCCCCAGGAGGCGGCGGATGGCGGCGATGGCGGCTTTGGCGTTGAGGGTGTCAAAAACGGTTTCGATGAGGAGCATATCGGCGCCGCCGTCCAATAAACCCCGGGCGTTTTCGTAATAGGCCCCTTCCAGCTCGTCCCAGGTAACGCCCCGGCGGCCGGGATCGTCCATGTCCGGGGACATACTGCCGCTTTTGGCGGTGGGCCCCATGCTTCCCGCCACAAACCGGGGCTTTTCGGGGGCGGCGTACTTGTCCGCCGCTTCCCGGGCGATCCGCGCCGCCGCGGCGCTGATCTCGTAGGCCAGCTCCCCAAGACCGTAGTCCGCCAGGGACACCGCCGTGGAGTTGAAGCTGCAGGTTTCAATGATGTCCGCCCCGGCCTGCAGATAGGCTTCGTGGATTCCGGAAATAAGTTCCGGTTTGGTAAGGCAGAGGAGGTCGTTACAGCCCGACAATTCCCTTCCGTGGGAGGCGAACCGGCTCCCCCGGAAATCGGCTTCGGAAAGACGGAACGTCTGGATCATGGACCCCATGGCGCCGTCGAGGATAAGGATCCGTTCCCGGGCGATTTTGTTGAGCCCCTCCCGAATAGTCATAAAAGAAACTGTACCATATTGGGGGAGAAGGGAGAAGGGCCGGCCAGAAACAGGCAGCCGTTTTACCTTTCCCAGGATTTTTCCCGGTATTTTGGGCGCATTTCCGGCGCAAGCGCCGGAAACCGGGCTTTCCGGGGCTCCGCTCCGCTCCGGTCCCGGCGCGCTATGCGCCGGGACTGCTTCGCACCCCTCCAATCCCTTGCGCGTTTCGTATGCGGCGGTTTTTTCGGCAATTATAGGCCGTTAACGGTAAAATTGCTAAGGAAGCGCTGATTTATTCAATCGAGAATTCGCCAACTACGTTGGCGCAATCGGCGCTGCTTTAACGCAAGGTAAACAAAGTTTACCCTATTTGCGCAATGAAATGAGCAAATACATTAGGGAAACGCGATTGGCGTCAAGTTAATCAGCGTTTCCCTAAGGAAGCGCCCGGGCCTGTTTCCCCGTTATTCCCCATTTTGTACAAATTTATTTTAGATCAAGGTTAAGCATGTCGAAAATATAAATAACCGAAGGGGTTCAAAATCTGGCAGTTTCCCCGGGATCTTGATTTTGAAACGAACTTATATTTGCGCCGGGGAGGCAGAATACTTTTGTTGAGGAAAATTATGAAAAAGACAAGTATTATCATAATACTGGTTTTGTTATTTGTCGCCGGAATCAATGCCGGATGCCGCGGATTAAAGCAGGCGCTTAACCAGACTCCTGTTGTTACTGTAGCGCCTACACCCGAATTTGTCTCCGTACCGCCGTTGCCTAAAACGCCTTTTACCGTTTCCTTACGCAGGATCCTTCCGGAAGATCAACTCAATAGAGTACAATTTTACCTGTCCAACAGTCTTACCCTACTCAAAGAGGAAAACAAGCTAAACGTCAAAGTCGATTCGGAGGGTAAAATAATCAGAACCGACGGACTGGATTCCAATCAAATAAAAATACCGATGGAAACACCGGGACGGCTGGGACAGATCAATACTGATGAGTATGATGTCCTTGCGATTTGTTTTGAAGATAGTAATGTAAATAACAATGTCATTTATTTTCAGCCAAACCCGGAAAAAGACCGGTATGAATTAATGTTTTTTTCGCGGGACGGTATAAAGCTGATAAGATACGGCGACACGGATTATGAAATTTCTTATTCCCGTGAACTACCCTATTTATTAGTGATTAATGAGCAGCAAAAGAATGACAATATAAACACCCGAACCGTCACCGGCCGCAGCCCATAAGGAGTACCGGGCCGGCGGGCTAACGGATCGGCTGTTTCCAGTGCCAGATTGGCAGGGAAAGCGCCGAAGAAAAGGGATTGGTCTTTTCAAAATCCGGGAACCAATCGGTGTTTCCGGGGACCAGTTCCTGATAAAACCCGTCTTCTATATCCAATTCCTCAAGCCAACGGAGCAGGGTTTCGTACTCCTTTTCCGAGATATACCGGTTTGGAATGTCCGGCGCCCCGGTTTTTGGCGGGGTATATTGGGTCATCAGGGAGAGAAGGGCCCGGCCTTGGGCGTTGCCGGCAAACCAGCGGAGAACCTGCCGGGTGGCATCCAGGTAACCGGGTAAGACCAAATGCCGGATAAGCACCCCGGAGCGGAGGACCCGGGGGGTTTCCGCACCGTTACCGCCGGGGCCTTTTGTTCCGGGCGGCCCAAACCGAAGGTCCCGAAAATCCATCATCCGGCGTATCGCCGCCGCGGCCCTTTCCGGGTAATCCGGGGCCTTGAAAAACCGGGCCGACAGGGCGGGATCCAGGGTTTTAAGGTCCGGGAGGTACGCCTCCACGGTATCCCGGAGTAGATCCAGGGCTCCGGGGCTTTCATAGGCCGAGGAATTCCACAACACCGGAACGGTAAGGCCCTGAGCCCGGGCGGCCTTGATCCCCCGTACCAGGGCGGGCGCGCTATGGCTCCCGGTAACGATATTGATATTCTCCGCCCCCTGTTCCTGGAGGGCCATAGCGATCCGGGCAAATTCCCCTTCCGTAACGATCCGGCCCATCCCCTCCCGGGAAATCTGCCAATTCTGACAAAACCCGCAGCCCAGGTTACAGCCGCTCACAAAGATGGTTCCGGACCCGCCCGCTCCGGTGACGGGCGGCTCTTCCCCCCGGTGGATACCCGCGGCGGCTAGCCGGAGTTCCGCGGTTTCCCCGCAATACCCCTTCTCCCCGGACAAACGGTTCACCCCGCAGTTCCGGGGACAGAGATCACAGGCCGCGTAACTATCGCTTATATTCCAAACCTCCGCGGGGGAGCCCATTTCGCGTATACCCCCTCCGTTATACCCCGTATTTACCCCCTGGACAAGGGCCCGCCCGGGGCTCCACCCCACGGCGGTCTACCCCGAATCCCGGCTTAACCGGAAGGATATTTCCGTGACGGAAAGTTTGGGGAACCGGCGGCGGACCCCCTCAAGGAGTTCCTTTTGTTTGGTCCTGAGGATCTGGATCCAGCCGGGATGATCCGCCTCAACCAGCAGGACGGAACCTTCCAGTTCTTTTATCCGGGAATGGCCGGCGGCGGCGGGGATATTACTCTCCTCCGTTAAAATATTCCAGGATAAAAACAGCTCCGAATACCCCTGGGCTTTTTTGAAGACCTTTTCATTTAAAATTGAAGCGAGTAAATCCCCGGCTTTTTTCATTTTGTTAACACCCCGCCGGACACAGTATACACCAGGGTATGGGACTTACGATACCGGTCATAGGGTTCCTCGGGCAGAAAGGTATAAAAAGCCTGCTCGTATTCAGGCATGACCGAAAGGAATTTCCGCCGTTTTTCCGGATCCAGCTCCAAAAGCACGTCGTCCAGAAGAAGGACCGGGTTTTTTCCGGTTACCTTGGAAAAACGGCGGGCCTGGGCGATTCGGAGCAGTAAGGCCAAAAGGCGGCGCTGCCCGGTGGAAGCCTTGCCGGAAAATTCCGATCCCCCCCGGGTAAACACATACCGGTCCCGGTGGGGGCCCGAAAGACAGACCCCGGCGGTTATATCGGCTTCCCGCCGTTTCTCCAGAAACGCCGTAACCCCCTCCTGGGTGGCTTCCTTCCACGAAGGAACATACCGGACCCTGATACCGTCTATACCGGAAACTTCCTCGTACAGGGGCCCGAAGATCAGGGAGAATTGTTCCGCCGATTCCGCCCGTTTTTCCATCACCGGTAAGCCGTATAAAGCGAGCTGGGGATCCAGGGCGTCCAATACGGCGCCGGTATCCCGGTTACCGTAACGCTCCTTCAAAAGGGTATTCCGGGTTTTCAGGACCTTACGGTACTTCCGCAGATCCTCCAGATAAAGGGGATCGTAAAGACTCTGGCTCTGGTCAAAAAACCAGCGCCGCCGTTCAGGACTACCCGCCACAAATTCCATATCCTCATGACAAAAAACAATACAGGGGGCTACATCCAGGAGTTCCTTCCGGTCGACTATGTTTTTCCCGTCAATCTGAATGGTTTTTTTACCTTTTTCAATTTTTATCAGGACCTTTTCATATACCGAATCTTTTATTTTTATCGACGCGGAACAATCCCTTTCCCCATTCCGGACCAATTCCCCGTCCCGGACCCCCCTAAAGGATGAAGCATAGGAACAAAAATAAAGGGCTTCAAGAAAATTGGTTTTACCCTGCCCGTTCTCGCCGATAAGAAAAATATCCCTGCCGCCGGTATCTACTTCAACATCCGCCAGGTTCCGAAACGCGGTGGTCCGCAAGGCGTCAATAGACATGGTTTAACAGAAAAATCCGATTATTCAAGCTGCATGGGCATGACAATATGAAAAAAGTCTTTTTCCGGTATCGGCTTAATCGTTATAGCCCGGGTCGGTTCGGTAAAATGAACGCTTATTTCATCTTCATTTATTACTTTAAACGGCTCTTCAATATAACGATAATTAAGGGCAATAGAAACCTTTTCCCCCTCATATTTACAAGATATTTCCTCTTTGGCAACCCCTAACTCACTTTCCTCTGACGAAACCGATATAACCCCCGGTTCAAGTCCCAAATAAACCCGCCGGGACTTCTGTTCCACCAAAAGGGAGACCCTTTTTAAAGCATCCAGCATTTCAAGGCGGTTTATAAAAAAAGAAAAACTCTGTTTTTCCGGGATAACCTTACTATAATTGGGAAATTGCCCTTCAATAAGAACCGAAGAAAGAAGATAGGATCCGAACCGGATGAAAATAATTTTATCGGTTACGGAAATTGAAATAAGCCCTTCATCCCCGGCCCTTTTGGTAATAATAGTAAGAATTTTTGGGGGAATAATAATCCCGGTAAAGTCTTTTATATCATTTCCCGCGTCTTTTTTTATATACGCCAGACGGCGGCCGTCGGTGGCTACCATGACGATCCTGTCTTCCTGTTTTTCAAAAAACACCCCGTTCATAAAATACCGGGTTTCATCATCGGATATGGCAAATACCGTCTGAATTATCATATCCTTGAATTCCTTAACCGGCATTTCAAAAAATTCCCCTTCACCGATGGCGGGAAATTCAGGAAATTTGTCCGAATCAATACTTTTAAGCTGGAATCTAATCTTTTTAGATACCGGCTTAATAACTATTTTCATCTCATTCTGTTCAAATTCCAGTTCTCCCTCGGGAATGGAATTAAGGATGCCCAAAAATTTCTCTCCGAATACCGTAATTGTTCCCGGTTCCTGCACAATTACCGGTATTTTAGTCTCGAAATTTACCTTTATGTCGGTGGCTTTTATATAAAGGGTATCGTTATCCGCTTCAAGGTATATGTTCGATAATATAGACATAGCGTTTTTTGACGATATGATCTCCTGGGCAATGGTTATTTCTTTGAGCAATACGCTTCGTTCGGCGGTAAATTTCATGTTCTTTTATCTCCTATTTAAATATATATATAGTAATAATAGTAATAAGCCCTGTTAATATGTGGAAAAGTCTATTATTTCCATATATTATCTATAATTATACTTTTCACAATATCTGAAGAAGTATTATATATAATAACACCTATTTACCATATATTAAAAATATACACCATTTATACAAAAATATTAACAGGTTTTAAGATTTGGCGCTATATTCTTTTATTATCCTGATAAGATTTTGTATAATAGATTCCATCTTTGGATCGGATCGTATCCGTTCTTCGATAATATTACAGGAATGCATAACCGTAGTATGGTCCCGGCCGCCTATGGCTTGTCCTATTTCGGTAGTAGAATATTCGGTAATCTGCCGGGCTATATACATGGAAAGCTGACGGGGAAATACGATATTTTGTGTTTTTTTTCGCCCCTTTAGATCATTAATGGTCAGGGAATAGTTCTCCGATATTACCCGCAGGATGATCTCTATAGACATATTTGATTGCCGCGGAGAGGCAAAAACATCTTTAAGCTGCTGCCGGGCTGTTTCCAGGGTTATGGATTTACCCACCAATTCGCTGTAGGCGATGAGTTTGATCAGGGCCGCTTCCAGATCCCGGATATTGGAGGAGACATTTTTGCTTACCAGGGCGATCACCTCATCGGGAATGGATATATTTTTGATTTCTATTTTCTTTTTTAAGATGGCGCACCGGGTTTCATAATTTGGGGGTTGAAGGTCCACGTTAAGCCCCATCTCAAACCGGGATTTAAGCCGGTCGGTAAGGTTTTTCAGCTCCGAAACCGGACGGTCACAGGTAAAAACGATCTGTTTTTTTGCGTTGTACAAGGCGTCAAAGGTATAAAAAAGTTCCTCCTGGGTCCCGGCTTTATTTTGTAAAAAGTGAATATCGTCGATTAAGAGGACATCGGTATACCGGTATTTGTTTTTAAAGGGCTGCATCTTGTTTTCTTGAATGGATTGGATAAATTCATTGGTAAAGCTCTCCGCGGTGATATAGATAATTTTATTATCCGAATTATTAAAAAGATAGTTCCCTATGGCCTGCATAAGGTGGGTCTTCCCCAGTCCTACCCCGCCATATATAAGACAGGGATTATAGGCGTTGCCGGGATTACGGCTTATGGCCACGGCGGCGTTGACGGCGAAAATATTGTTTTCACCGATAACATACTTATCAAAGGTATAGTCCTCCCGGAGCTGGAAATTGGTTTCCTTTTTTTTCTCTGACCGGAGAGATTCCCGGGGGATCGCTTTATTTTCCGGTACGGCCTGCGGAACAGGGTCTCCTTTGCCCGCATGATCGGAATTTATTTCAAAAACAATCGATATGTTTTTATTAGATAGGCTTTTTAACGTATTTTCCATGTTATTCAAGTAACGTTTTTTGATCATGTCCCGCTGAAGTGAGGTAGGAATGGAAATAACGATTTCGTGTTCCGTGGCCCGGATATATTTCATATTAAACCCCAGGGAAAACTCTTGTTCCCCCAGTTCGCCCCGGATATGGTCCATTGTTTTTTTCCAGAATAGTTCATAATCCCATTCAGCCATAGATAAACCCTAACATAAGGTGGAAGATATTAACATATTATCCACAATGATAAAAATGGTTCTCAATAATAAAAGAGAATCTCCGCCCGTCATTTACTATTTCTCCTTAATGCCTGAATAGTAAAATTTTCGTATTTTTATATAATACAAATAATTATCGAATATAAAATACTATTTGTTACCATTGGTATAGAATTCTAAAACATAATAAAACCCATATTGGAAATATCCTCCCGGTTTATCCACAATATATACACAAGCAAGCGACAATAAGGTGGTTTTTAAAGACAACCGGATAATGATAACCCAGGTCAATAGTCTACCCCATCTTTACTTTTTTATGCAATATTAATATACTAAAATCGCGTATTAAAAATACGTTTTATCGAATGCTTTTTTAAAATTCGATGGTCTATAAGACGATAATTTTGAAATTGACTCATCGTGTTAGGGAAAAATGGATGAATTCAGATTATTCTGCCCAAAACATTCAGGTACTTAAGGGCCTGGAAGCGGTACGAAAACGCCCCGGAATGTACATAGGTACCACCGGTATCGACGGTCTCCATCATTTGGTATTCGAAGTGGTGGACAATTCCGTGGACGAAGCCATGCAGGGTCATTGTGACACTATTCTGGTAGTTCTGGAAGGGAACGATGTGGTCCGGGTGGAGGATAACGGCCGGGGTATCCCCGTGGACATCCACCCCTCCGAAGGGGTGAGCGCCCTGGAACTGGTCATGACCCGGCTTCATGCGGGGGGCAAATTCGACAAAAAGTCCTACAAGGTCTCCGGGGGGCTTCACGGGGTGGGGGTGTCGGTGGTGAACGCCCTTTCCGAATGGTGCGAGGCCCTGGTCCACATGGACGGCAAGGTCTATACCCAAAAGTACCGCATCGGCGTCCCTGATGGCCCCACCCAGGAAGCGGGCGCCACCGGCCGCCGGGGTACGGTGATCCGGTTCAAGGCGGATACTTCAATTTTTGAGACCACCACCTATAACTTTGACGCCCTCTCCAACCGCCTGCGGGAACTGGCCTTTCTCAACAAGGGCCTTAAGATCACCATCCGGGACGAGCGGCTTTCGACCCCCAAGGTCCATGAATTCAAGTTCGACGGGGGAGTCAAAAGTTTTGTGGAATACCTCAACGAGAACAAAACCGTTCTGTACAAGGACCCTATTTTTATCGAGGGGTCCCGGGACGGGGTGGATGTGGAGTGCGCCATCCAGTACAACGACGGCTTTAACGAGATTATGTTCTCCTTTGTGAACGACATCAATACCCGGGAAGGGGGAACCCACCTGGTGGGGTTCAAGTCCGCCCTCACCCGGACCTTAAATGAGTTTCTCAAAAAGTCCAAACAGGCCAAAAGGCTGGATGAAAGCCTCTCCGGGGAGGATGTCCGGGAGGGGCTTACCGCGGTGCTGTCGGTCAAGGTCCCCAACCCCCAGTTTGAGGGCCAAACCAAGGGGAAGCTGGGGAATTCCGAGGTCAAGGGTATCGTGGAATCCCTGGTGAACGAACATTTGGAACTTTTTCTGGATCAACACCCCGATGTGATAAACAACATCCTGGAAAAATCCGTCCTGGCCGCCCGGGCCCGGATCGCCGCCCGCCAGGCCCGGGATGCCACCCGGCGGAAAAACATGATGGACAGCGCGGGCCTTCCGGGGAAGCTGGCGGACTGTTCCGAAAAGGACCCGGCCCTTTGCGAACTCTTCATCGTGGAGGGGGATTCCGCCGGGGGCTCCGCCAAAATGGGCCGGAACCGCCGGTACCAGGCGATCCTTTCCCTTTTCGGCAAGATGCTCAACGTGGAAAAAACCCGGATCGAAAAGGTGGTGACCAACGAAAAACTCCAGCCCATCATCGCCAGTATCGGCGGCGGAGCGGGGAACGACTTTAACGTGTCCAAGATCCGCTACCACAAGATCATCATCATGGCCGATGCCGACGTGGACGGTTCCCATATCCGCACCCTGCTCCTCACCTTTTTTTACCGGTATATGACCGAGCTTATCGAGCGGGGCCATGTGTACCTGGCCATGCCCCCCCTCTACAAGGTGAGTTACGAAAAAAAGGCCTTTTACGCCTATGACGATGCGGAGAAAAACCGGATACTCCAGGAATCCGGCAAGGACCCGGAAAAGGTTTCGGTTCAGCGTTACAAAGGTCTGGGGGAGATGAACGCCGACGAACTCTGCGACACCACCATGGACCCGGCCCAGCGGAACATCATCCAGGTCCACCTGGACGACGCCGTGGAGGCGGAGCGGATCTTCTCCACCCTCATGGGGGAACACGTGGCCCCCCGCCGGGAATTTATCGAGGAGAACGCCCTGGCGGTAACGAATTTGGACGTGTAAGGGGGAAAGTAATAGTCTACTTCCCCGGAATGGTGTATAATAGAGAGAGGAGCGTAGGTTTGCCGTCTATTAGGGTCGATGTTTCGCCGGTTATCCTCGACTGGATACTCAGTGTTGTGTCCCTTGACAAGGTAGATGATACGTTACGGACCCGGTTTTATCAATGGAGAAATGCTGAAGCAAGCCCCTCCTATTCCCAAATAGAGGTGCTAAGTAAGAAAATACATATTCCTCTGGGCTATTTTTTCCTGAAAAATCCGCCGATGGAACACCCCCCGCTATTGGAATTCCGTACCGTTAATAGTACCGCGCGACCCCCCCCCAGTAGAGACCTTATTGATACTTATTACCAAATGGAAGCCATCCAGGAGTTGATGAGGGACTATCTAATCGATTTAGGCAGAGACGAGCTCTCTTTTGTTGGTACCTGTAAAAACGAAAAAAACCAGGAAAAAATCGTTACTTCCATCAGAAACATAGCCGGTTTGCCGGTAGACTGGTATTCCCATTCTAAAGATGCCCAGGCCTCCTTTGGTATACTGCGAAAATATTTTGAACAGGCCGGCATACTGGTATTAAAAAACGGGGTGGTAGGACAGAATAATTACCGGTCATTGGACATTGAAGAATTCAGAGCCTTTACTATTATCGATAACTATGCTCCGCTTGTTTTTATCAACAATAACGATTCTGATAATGCCAAATTATTTTCTCTGGTACACGAGATTGTCCATATCTGGATCGGCCTTAACAGTTTTTACGATAAATTCAATTTATCTTCCGCCGTTGATCCTTTGGAAACCCTTTGCAACGCGGTTGCCGCCGAATTACTGGTTCCTAATCAAATTTTTATTCAAAAATGGCATAATTTGAACTCATTATCCGATGACGATAAATTTTCCCGGTTAGTTAAAATATTCAAGTGCGGGGAAATGGTTATCGCAAGGAAAGCGTTAAATAATACGTTTATATCTCAAGGCAAATATAAAATTATTGAAAACAGAACAAAAGAACATTTTAAAAAAAGCAAAAAAAAGGCGGCGATCCATATTTAAATAATAGAGCGAGGTTTGGAGAACCATTAATTCTTGCTCTTGATAATAGTATAAGGGAAGGTAAAACCCGTTCCACGGACGCGTATAGGCTGACCAATCTTAAAAGAGATACCTTTACCTGTCTGGCTGCCAAAATACGGAACAAACAATGAAAAACGCGGGGGTGAATCCTTTCTAC
>JAITKD010000183.1 GCA_031278575.1 Spirochaetaceae bacterium
GGGCTCACGGAGGCCCCCCTATAGTATATCTCCGGCACGAGGGCGTTCAAAGGAGTCCCCTCGGGAACCGTAAGGGCTATTGTGGGATTAGGCGATGCGTTCTGATCAATGACCCCCTGGACCAGGGGGTTCGTAATATAAAAACCCGTTATCTCCTTCGTAGTGTCAGCGTCTTTGGTAACCACCTTCACCACATAGTCTCTGATACTGCCGTTCTCCGCCGCCACCGTGTAGGTTACCGGGGTCAAAGGATTGGAAAAATCCTGACCAACAGTTTCCGCCGGGCTTATGGACACCCCCGTATAATTAATATCCGGGGTTTTGGAAGTCAAGGTATTGGCTGAAGGAACAACCACCAGAATGGGGTACTTTCCGTCGGGCTGGGGCTCCACCCCGATAATGTCCTCCTCCCCGGTAATGCCGAGATTGAACCTGGTGATCGCCCGAACATCGCTTTTTTCCCGGTTCACCGTAAGGGTATAGGTTTTTGAACCACCGTCATGGTCAACAATAGTCCAGGTGGTGGGGGCGGAAAAGTCCCCGGTATAATCAAAGGTCGCCGACGCGTGGGAACCGCTCCCGGGGTCTATCATCTTTAGACCCGTATGGGCCAGATGGATGGTGAGGGAACTCAAATTCGTTCCCGCGGGAACGGTGGCGGTAATGGTTCCCCCGCTCCCATCCGAATTCTCGGTTATGATTCCTTCCGCGGCCAGCCCCGAACCAAGGTCCAGGTCAAACCGGAGTATCTCCTTACTGGTGTTGGTATTTTTATAGACCGTCACCGTATAGTCCCGGTATGAACCGTCTTCGGCGCTAACCCGGTAATCTACCGGGGAACTGAAATCCCTGGGGCTTCCTGAACCGGGACTAAGGCTTTTACCGATAAAGGTAATTGTGGGCTTCATGCTGTCAATAGACACGGTCTCGGGCAGGTTGGATACAATAACCTTGATGGGGAATTTTCCCGTGTGGTCCGGGCTTTTGCCGATGGGAATATCATTTTCCACATCGGGGCCCAGGTCAAAGGTAAAGGAAACAATTTCCTTATCGGTCCGCTGGCCGGCTATACGGCCCGGCACAGTGTTGTTTTCATCATCATCGCCCTCATTGCTGCTGAAGGGCTCTCTTTCAGCGGGGGTATCTATCCATTTCAACACAGGGTTGGGGCAGGAAACAAATAAAGACAGGGCTATTAAAACAAAAAACGCTTTCTTCATACACCATTCCTTTTTTTTAGTTTAGAAAGCCGTTACAGAATGAATAAGGGAACCTTTAACACCTCTTAAAATACAAAAAATATTACAAGTTATATAAATTATTTTTTAGTATAGTTGTAACTATATATAATTTCAATAGGATCGATTTTTTTTTCGTTTGAAAATCATTAAAAATTTCACGGAACGGGATTGTCCCGGGGATACAATAACCGGAAGGCCGTAAAATAGGGCAAGCCCTGTTCCGGGTTTTCAGGATCAAGGGCCAGGACGGACAAGCGCCGGAGGCCAAAAAACGAGCCCCCCCCAGATCCAATCCGTAAGGTCCGGTAATTTTTTTCTTCCCTGAATTTTACATAATCAACGGCTCCCCGTTCCCCGGCGTAGGTAAAACCCCAGAGCCGGGACGAGAGGGAATATTTTTTCTCACCGCCGGGGATGAAATAATTATGGGCCTCCTGAATCCGTATTCCGTCAGGGAGGTTTCCATTCATCCGTTGGGTAAAAAGACCGGCCCCATAGTAGTCCCGCGTATCAATGGCGGCAATTTCTCCCCCGGCGTATATTCCCATCGATAAGGGGGCGCAAATTTCCAGTTTGGGAAGGGGGTTGAAGCCGGTGGTGTATAAAACCGGTATTTCCGAACGGACCAGGGCCATGGAAAAAACTTCCATTACGCCGAGGTGGGATAAAAACACGGCCCGCCCTTCTTTGGTAAAGGAAAAAATAACGCGCCAGAGGGAGGGATCGGGGCGGGGCTGTTCCTGAACCAGCGGATTATCCGTTGAATTGTCTTGATGTAAATTATCACCATGTATAATATTTTTTACTATTTTTCTATTTTCATGGCAAATTCCGCAAGAATGAGTACATTTTTCCATACAGGGTGATGTGAATTCTTCGTTCTGTGCCCGCGCGAATTCGCTGGTAAAAGTCCCCTGGGAAACACCGGGATCAATCATGCTCCAGGCCAGCGGTTTATCGATTTCTTTTTCCCCCCGGATATCTTCCTCAAGGTCTTTATGGGCCGCAAGAATTTCTTCCCAGACCGCTTTATTAAAAAAATCCGTCCAGGCGTCGAGCCGGCAGCCCCGGTCAAAGGCTTCTTTCACCAGACGCCCCATCCGCTCGTCCCCCCGGCTCAAAAGCCCCTCAATGACCGAAGTCAAGGGGTCCTGAACGCTTACCTTATGGCCCAGGGGTTTCAGGCGGGAACGGATATGGTCCAGCTTACGCCGGGCCTCGGCCATGTTGATCTGGGGAACCCGCTGGAACGGCGTATGGGGTTTGGGTACAAAAATCCCCACGTTGATATTAAAATGCATTCCGGTTTCCCGGCCTATGCCGGCGATAAAATCTACGATCCGCGATTCTTCGCTGTCCGCGCCTTCCACAAGCGCTGAAGGATCGCCCACGGGCAGGCCCACCATAAAATAAAATTTCGCCCCCCGCCATCCCCGTTTTTTCGCTTCCCGCAGAATGGCCAGTACGTTGTCCCGGCCCACCGTTTTGTTGATCGCCAACTGCCAGCCCTCCTCCGGGGTTTCCACCGCGAAGGTAAGGCCGCTTTTCCGGGTTTCGGAAATTTTTTCCAGCAGGGGCAGGGAAAAACTGGAAACCTTGAGGGACGGAAGCTGAAAGGAGATGTGCCGGTCCGCGAATTTCCGGTTCAGTTGGTCCGCCAGATCGTCGATATAGGCGTAATCCCCGCTGGAAAGGGAAGACAGGCTGATCTCCCGGTATCCCCCCCGGCTGATAAAGGCTTCGGCCTCTTTCAAAACCGTATCCCCCGGCTTTTGCCGCATGGGCCGGTACCAAAAACCGGCGTGGCAAAACCGGCATCCGTTGGGACAGCCCCGCATAATCTCCACCGCCCCATGGTGCTGAACCGTCTTCATGCTGGGAACCGGGAAAACCGCGGCGTCCGGGGGCCGGTGTGTAAAACCGGCGTCAATGGCCCGGACGGCCCGGTCCTTCCCCCGGGTCCACACCGAGGGGTGGCTTCTGATCCGGCGCAGAATATCTTCCCGCCCTGCCCCGGCCCGTTTCATGCCCAAAAGTTCTTCCGCCAGGTCAAAAAAACCCGCTTCCGCCTCCCCTATCCAAAAGGCGTCGATAAAGGCGGCGTAAGGCAGGGGGTTGGACACACAGGGGCCGCCCATAATGACTATGGGGTCCTCCCCTCCCCGTTCCGCGGAAAAAACAGGTATGGAAGAAACATCCAGCATGGTCAACACGCCGGTGATCCCCAGTTCATACCCCAGGGTGAACATGAGGATATCAAGACCCTTGAGGCTGATTCCCGTATCAAGACCGTAAAGGGGAAGGCTCCGGGCCCGGAGGAGCTTTTCAAAATCCGGCGCCGGGGCAAAGGCCCGGTCACAAATAATCCCCGGAATTTTGTTCAGCCGGTTGTAGATGATCCTGAAGGCCTGGTTGGACATGCCGATTTCATAAAGATCGGGAAAGGCGATAAGGGTTTGCAGCGCGTTGCCATCGCTTCCTCCGGGGAGACGCCTGGCAAGGCAGCCGTATTCGCCCCCGGTATACCGGCCGGGTTTTTCAACCTCCAATAACAGGCCCCCCAAATTTTCCAGGGGATCAACATACAAAATTTCCATGAAACTAACGGCTATACCTTCTTACATAAACACTTAACGCCAGTCCTATTCCGGTCATGGCCGAAAGAGCTGCGGAACCGCCGTAGGACATAAAAAGCAGGGGAATCCCGGTGATCGGCATAATACCCATAGTCATCCCCACGTTGATAAGAAAATGGAATATATACATACCGGAAAGACCCGCGCAGATATAAGACCCAAAAAGATCCGAGGTGGTTTTCATGATCCTGATGAGCCTGAGGCAGATGACCAGAAAAAGGGCAAACACCAGGAGGCCGCCCAAAAGCCCCCATTCCTCGGTAAAAATTGAAAAAATAAAATCCGTACTCTGCTGGGGCAGAAAGCGGTAATGGCTCTGGGTTCCCTGGAGGTAGCCCTTCCCCGCCAGGCCGCCGGAACCAATGGCCGTAATGGACTGGATAATGTTCCAGCCCGCCCCCCGGGGGTCCACATCAGGATCGAGAAAAACAATGAGCCGCATAATCTGGTAATCCTTGAGAACCCGGTGGGACATAAAAGAAGCCCCCAGGGAAAAGGCGATAATCGCCACGCCGTAAACGATCCAGAAAAAATACCGCTTTTTGTATGTGATAAACCCAAAGAGGGCTATGGCGGCGATGATACCCAGAGCCAGGAGCGCGATGGCGATAAACCGGGAATTGGCCAGGATCAGCAAACCGGGCAGGGAATTCCGTAAAATATAACTCTGCCAGAGGGGTAATACCATCAGCACCGAGGTCAGGGCAATGCAGGCGCTGAGGAAGATGATATACCGGATAGATACCCCGGCCATAAAGGTCATCACCAGGAGTATGGGGATAAAAACCAGGGAAGTCCCGAAATCCGGCTGTATGAGGATAAACCCCATGGGGATAAACACAATAAAACAGGAAATAAAAAACCGGGAAAA
>JAITKD010000200.1 GCA_031278575.1 Spirochaetaceae bacterium
CCCGGTAAAATGGTGGCCCCCTTTGAAGCGGCGGTTAAGCGGCTTTCGCCGGGATCCGTCGGGGATGTGGTCCAGACCCAATTCGGTTATCATATTATCAAATGTACTGGCAGGAAAGAATAGGGTAAGCCCGGTATATGATACCGATGGAAATCGTACACAGCGTTCCCTGATAAGCCTTATGGTAGTTAAAAAAATTACGTATCGATCGCTCATTAGCCTTGATTATGAATTAAACCAAATCCAGGATTTAGATCTCCTTTTAGAGCGTATTTTATTGGAAGCCCGCCGGGTGGTTCATGCGGATGCGGGTTCAATCTATGTCAAAGAATTGGTATGGGAGCAAGACCGGAAGGTAGAAAAACTCCGGATTAAATATGCCCATAACGATACCCTGCAGAAAAAATTGCCCGCGGGGCATAAACTCGTGTATTCGGTGTTTTCCCTGGACATTAACGAAAAGACCATTTCCGGTTATTGCGGCGTAACTAAGGAACCGGTTAACGTTCCGGATGTTTATCACCTCCCCCCGGACGCCCCCTATTCTTTTAATACTTCCTATGATTTGATTTCCGGATATAAGACCATCTCTACCCTGGCAATCCCCCTCAAAACCGCGGACGGCCGTCTTATTGGGGTTATCCAGATAATCAATGCCAAGGATAAAAAGGGGAGGATCCTTCCCTTTTCCAATGATGATGAATTTCTTATCTCCCATTTTGCCGCCAATGCGACGGTGATATTACAGCGGGCCTTTACGACCCGGGCTATGATCCTCAGGCTGATCAAGATGTCGGAATTACGGGATCCCAGGGAGACCGGAACCCACGTAAACCGGGTAGCCGGTTACGCGGTGGAGATCTACGACAAATGGGCGGTCCGTCAGCATATCCCCGATACCGAATGGGAACGGTTTCGGGACATTCTGCGGATCGGCGCCATGCTCCATGATGTGGGGAAGGTGGCCATTTCGGATATTATCTTAAAAAAACCCGCCCGGCTTATCCCGGAGGAATACCTTATCATGCAGCGCCATACGATATACGGAGCGGCTCTATTCGACGAGCCCCAGTCCGACCTGGACGTTATCTCCCGGGATATTGCCCTGACCCATCATGAAAATTGGGACGGGACCGGCTATCCCGGGTGGGTTGATCCGGTTACGGGGCAGCCCATAAAAACCGATCCCGACGGGAAGCCCCGGGGGAAAAAAGGGGAAGAAATACCCCTGGGCGGCCGGATCGTCGCCATCGCGGATGTTTATGACGCCCTCTGTTCCAAACGGGTCTACAAGGAGCCCTGGGCCGAGGAACAGGTTTTAGCAGAGATCCGGCAATTATCGGGGAAAAAATTTGATCCCGTCCTGGTGGAGTGTTTTTTTGAAAGCCTCCACAATATCAAACAGATCCGGACCCTTTACCCTGAATAGGGGGGGATTCCCGGATAAGCCGGGACAGGATCCGGTCAAAACTGTCGGCGAAGGCCTTGAGTTCCCGTTTTCCGTAGGAGCCGTCCCCCTTCCCGCCGAGGCCGTATTCCGCGAGGCCCGCCATAAAATCCTTGAGGGAAAGGCATTGCCCGATGTTTTCCTGGTCGAAGACCCGCCCCCGGTCGTCTATTACGGTAATGGTCCCTTCCACAAGCCGGGCCGCCAGGGCAATGTCCCTGGTGATGGCCAGGTCTCCGGGTTCGGCCAGGGAAGTGATACGGTTGTCCGCCGAATCCTCCCCGGGGGGACAGATCTCCATTACCGCGTTGCCGCGCCCCAAACCCGGGATCAGGCGGTTCGCGGCAAATACGGCCCGAACGCCGGTCCGCGCGGCCGCGCGAAGGACCGTTTCCCGAACCGAAACCGGGCAGGAATCGGCGTCTACCAGGATCTTCATGGAAAGCCGGCTGCTGCCCGGATGGTTTCACCCGCCCCGGCGGCGTAGAGGGTATAGGTTCCCCCCAATGAAAGTCCCCGGACGGCGATTCCGGCGGGGATAAAGGCGCTTTCCCCTTGTCCCAGGATCCATTCCTCCTCCGGATTTTTCCCCGATAGGGTAAGCGATCCCCGGGTAACCATAAAAATAAAGGGGCCGTCCCCGGAAAAATTCGATTCCCGCCCAGCGCCCTCCCAACGGGAAAGGGAAAATTCCCGGCAGGGAACGGGGTAGTTAAAAAAAACGGGAAAGGGGTCCGGGGGCGCCAATATTTCCGGACAAAAGGGGGAAAAATCGAGGATCCCTACCAGTTCATCAATGTCCACATATTTGGCGGTTAACCCCCCCCGCAGCACATTATCCGAATTGGCCATGAGTTCCACTCCAAAGCCGCGGACATAGGCGTGGAGAACCCCCGCGGGGAGGTAGATCGCCTCTCCGGGTTTAAGGTTAATACCGTTAAGGTACAGGGGGGCGATAACCGCCGGATCACCGGGATAAAGTTCCGCAAAATAGGCGGAAAGCCGCCATTCCGCGCTGAATTCGGGATGGTTTTTTTCCAGAACCCTCCGTTGAAGGACAAGATCGCTTAAGGCCCCCTTAATTTTCCGGGGAAAACCAAAAAGAAGACGGATAAATTCTTTAAGCCCCCCCGGTGCATCCAAGGAAGAGATGAGTTGGACCAGGGCAGTCTTCAGGGGCCCCGGATCAGGGCAAAGTTCCCCCAGGGCTTCAAGACGCCGCTGGATCTCACCGGCGGTACGAAACCCGCACATGGCCTCGAAGGGGCTCAAGGCGCAGAGAATTTCCGGTTTATGGTTGGGATCCTTGTAATTTCTATTGGGGGCGTTCAGGGCAAGCCCTTCCCGGTTTTCCCGTTCCCACCCCTTTTTTGCCTGATCCCGGTTAGGGTGGGCTTGAATGGAAAGGGGTTTTTCCGCGGCCAGCGCCTTGTACAAAAAGGGGAGGGTACCAAAGGCCCGGTTTATCCCTTCCCCCAGGTAATAGGCGGGGTCCCGGTTTATTAAGGCGGACAGTAACAGATCCTCTCCCTCCAGAGATACCTGGGAGGGGCCTTCCGGGTGTACTCCCATCCATAATTCAGCCCAAGGTTCCCCGTGGGGATTCTTACGGCCCAATAATTCGGGGATCCACCGGGAAGAACCCCACCCATAGGGTTTTACCGGATTTTTCAGTTTAAAAATCTGAGACATACCGTGAGTTTATCCGGGTTCTACAAAACAGACAAGCCGGGGGATTCGGGAAAGACGGAACCGGGGTAGTCCGAGAGGGCTTGGGGATCTATCCCGGATCTTCCAAAACCTTTTCTACCCGGACGATCATATCCAAAAGAAGTTTTTCCGCTTCCTGAAAATCTTTCCGGTCCGGATCGATTTTTGGTTTTTTGTACAGTTCATCACAAAGCAAAAAACCGGTAACTATGGCAATTTTAAGGGGATCCTGGAGGCCGGTTTTTTTTTGGGTGTTTTCCACGGCGGAACGGAAATACGCTAAAAGATTTTCAAGATAAACGGCTTCTTCGTCTGCGGAAATTGAAAAAGATGTCCCCAGTATATCAATACGGAGGTCACTTTTCGGCATATAATCCCCTTAAAAAATATCCAATTCTCCGGTTTCCGATGCTTCTGAATCTTCCGATTCGGATAAACCCTCATCCTCAAGGGGAGAAACCTGAAAGTCCCCGTCCGGTTCAGCCGCCGTAATGAAGGGCGCGTCTTCCCGGGGTTCCGCTAGATATTCCGCTTCCGGGTTTTTTTCTATTTCCGGTGAGGGTTCAACCGGGGCATTCAAAACATCACCGGTAAAATCGGCGGATTTCTCCTCCTCCGGCAGGTTAACGATCCCGGATTTGACCGTAGAAAGGCTCTTCTCTACGGCATCCTCAAACTGGTTGAGCCGGCTAAGGGCGGAAATAATCCCTTCTTCAATGCGGCCCTGATCTTCTTTAAAACGCTGAATTAACACCTCAAGCTCATCAATCCGTTTCTGATAGGTATCCAGTTTTTTCTTTAGGAGGATATTTTCGCCGGTTATCTGGTTAACAAAATCCAGGGCTTTGCCGACCTTCGTTTCCAATAATTTGACTTGCTCAAGGGTTACCATCGGCTATGCTCCCAACGCGGTTTTTGCCTGGGCCACCACCGCTTTAAAGGCCCCCGCGTCTTCCACCGCTAATGCCGCCAGGGCTTTCCGGTTGATGGTTACCCCGGCTTTATTGAGACCGTCTACCAGCCGGGAATAGGAGAGTCCCTCCGCCCGGCAGGCCGCGTTGATCCGGATGATCCAAAGCCGCCGGAAATCCCCCTTCCGGTCTTTACGATCCCGGTAGGCGTAGAAAAGGGCCTTGGCAACCGCGTCTTTGGCGGTTTTATAATTGGAATGCCGCCGGCCCCAATACCCTTTTGCCAGTTTAAGTATCTTTTTGCGATGATTCTTTCTTTTAGAACCGTCTACTGCTCTTGACATAACAAAACGCTCCTATCCGTAGGGTAATAATTTCTTTTTGATCATCGGTACATTGTCAGGGGACAGTATACCGGGATG
>JAITKD010000213.1 GCA_031278575.1 Spirochaetaceae bacterium
TCAAAAATTTCTTCGTATTTGACATCCCGCCAATCTACTGAAGAAGCCATCCCCTAATCCTCCGGTCCGTATTCAATCCTGCGGATTATCCGGGAACCCGGCTGCGGAACCAGCATCCCAAAACGGGGGATCATTCGAATCTCCCGGCGTTCCACCCAGTTTCCCCGTTCGTCCAGGGTATAGTCATAACGGAAATCCACCGGATCTTCATCGCCGGATCCGGGGGTTCCGGTAATACGAACCAGAAAACCCTTCTCGTCCCACTGGAAGGTATAGGATTGATAGAATTCCGGCGGAACCGGTTCCTCCCCCTTCCCTTCCTCCGGGACAGGCCGGAGTACCCGCCGCTCCCCATACCGGGGACGGCCTTCCCGGGTATATCCGGCGGAAAAAACGCCCAGAGGGGAATTGACCCCCGAAATATTTCCAAACCCGTCATAGGAGTAGGTTTCTTCGGTTCCCCCCCCCTCGTACCGGTTTTTTATATACCGGATCCCCGGTTCTTCGCCGGAACCGTTGAAAAAATAGGTAAATACCCCCCGGGGGATCCCCTCCCGGTCATACCAGGTTTCAATATCCCCGGCGGAAGCCCGTTGTATTACCCCAAAAAAGACGCCCTCCTCCTGGGTGATCCGCGTGATCCCTAGGGCGGAATCATCCCCGCCGAGGAATTCAATATGCCGCGGCTTGCGGGCGTCATCTATGATAAGTTCCCGAAACGTACCGGCTTCCCCCAAAACCGCACGGACCTGGATAAAATTTCCCTGAAACCAGAAGGGAAAGTCTCCGGGGAACCCGTCCCGGTTCCGGGTCATCTGTAATTCCCCTGAGTCCAGGATAAGGGTAATGGAACGGGGCCGCCCCCGCCCCTGCCCCGCCGCAAAGGCATCCGGGGGCATGGTGAGGGGCCAATCCGGCCGCCACCTCAGGTCCGGAACACGGAGGGCCGCTAAAAGGGCGTTAACCGGGAAAAAAACCGGCCCCGCCTCCGGGGCTTGGGATTCATCCGGAGTTTTTGGTTCAACGGCCTCCCCCCCATACAACGGAAAAGCGGAGAGGAGGATCATACACACCAGGGGTATTACCGGAAACTTCATATAAAAAGTATAGCCCAAAAAAAGGCTTCGATAAAGGGCGCTCCTTCACCGCTTAAAAATCCATTCGGGGGAACCGAATTTTTCAGCGGCCAGTTCCCCGGCCCGTTTTTCTTCTTCACCGGCGGGGGCATCCGCCGCTTCCCCCCCGGCGCGGGGGAAAACACGGATGAATTCCAGGGACAGGGCCTGCCGAAACCCTTCGGCCAGGGCGTTTTCCGCCTCGGAAAAGGGAACCGGCCGGCCCAGGAGCCGTTTAAGGCTCGTAATCCGGTCCTTCACGTCCCGGATAATTTTCCCTTTGAGCTTTTCCGAAGGGACCCGGAGGAGTTCAAACATAAGGTCCACCTCGTCTTCCAGCAAAACCGTCCCATGCTGGAGAAGGCAGCCCGCCCGGCGGGTCTGGGCGTTGCCGGATATTTTTCGTTCCCCGGATATAATATCGTTTACCGGTATAAACCGGGAGGGAACCCCCAAAAGATCAAGGCCCCGGATGACGCCCCCGCAGAGGGTCTCGTATGATTCCCGGATGGTATTACCCGCCAAGGGATGGGTGAGGGGCATCACGATGCTGTAGGTTACCTCGGCCTGATGAAAAACCGCCCCGCCTCCGGAAATGCGGCGGACCACGTCCACCCCATGCCGTTTACAGGCATCCAGGTCAATCTCTTCCGTGAGCCCCTGGAAATACCCCACCGAGACCGCCGGGGGACTCCAGCCGTATAAGCGCAGCGCCGGCGGGGAAGCTCCCCGGGATACGGCTTCCAGCAGGGTTTCATCCAGACCCATATTATAAAAAGCGTCCCGCCGGCCCGTCTTGAGGAGCCTCACGGGGTGGAGTACCGGATCATCCATGGCTATGTCCCGATCCCAGGGCGGCGTAAAACACCCGGGCCACCCCCGCGCCGTTTATGCCGAAGGCTTCTATGTGCTCCCGCCGCATCAAACAATCGAAGGTCCGGGCCAGATCCGCCCAGGGCGTACCGGAAAGCCCCTGTTCCACCAGGTCAAACCGTTCTTCAGGGCTGGCAAAAAAATCCCCCCGGATACTGATGGTCCTGATAAGGCCCTGTTCCACCTCGGCAGTGAACCGGATGAGCTTACATCCCTCGGGTTTCCCCAGCCCTTCAAGGCGCATTATACCACCCCCTCCGCGGCCGGGGCGGCGGCCGCCATGGCATGATAGCTGGTCCGGGCCAGGGGGGAGGACACCACCGACGAAAACCCCCGGTTCCGGGCTTCTTCGGCGTAACGAAAAAATTCCTCGGGGTGTATATATTCGGCCACGGGGATCTGCGCCGGAGAGGGCCGCAGGTACTGCCCCAGGACGAGGATATCAACCCCGGCTAAACGGAGTTCATCCATGGCGGAGAGAACCTCTTCCCTTTTTTCCCCCAATCCCAACATAAGGCTTGATTTGGTAACCGGCTCCCCGGCGTTTTTTGAAAACCCGGCTTTTTTAGCCGCCCTGAGGGTGGCAAGGCTCTTATCAAAGGAAGCCCGCCTGTCCCGAACCCACTGGAGGGAACGGACGGTCTCCACATTATGGGCCCACACATCCGGCTCTTTTCCCGCAAAACAGGCCAGTTCCGCTTCGGTATAATCGGGGATGAGGGTCTCTACCCGGACGCCGGGGTTCCCGGCCCTGACGGCCATCACACAGGCGGCAAAATGATCCGCCCCCCGGAGGGGAAGATCATCCCGATCCACCGAAGTCAGGACCACGTACCGGAGCTTTAATTCCTCCACTGCCCGGGCAAGCTCCGGGCCTTCATCCGCCCGGAGGGGCCGCCCTTTCCCGGCGGAAGCCACCGCGCAAAACCGGCAGGAACGGGTACAGCGGTCCCCCAGGATCATAAAGGTGGCGGTACGCGCGCCCCAACATTCACCCCGGTTGGGACATTGGGCTTCATCACAGACCGTATGGAGCCGGTGTTTTTCGATTATCCCCCGGACCTGTTTCCAGGAATCCCCCGAGGGCGCCTTGACCCGGATCCAATCAGGTTTCCCCAGGGGCCGGGCTTCCCGCTTTTCAAACATCTTCTTCCCCTATCCCCGCCGTTTTTTCCAGAGGCCCATAAAAAGCATTCTTCCCCCGGAGGGTATAAAACTTAAAACCAGGGCAAAGGGCAAAACAAGCGCCTGGGTAACCTGGTTTTGCTGATAAAATCCGGGAAATAATTTGATGATCATGGAGAGGACGCCCCCCAGAAACACATAGGTCCAAAGGCCCCGCAAAAGGGATTCCGCAAACAAACGCTTTTTATGATCCTTCCCCAGGGCAAAAATAAGACCCAGGGGAACCGCCGCTAAAATCAGGGGATTAACATAGAGGAAATTGCTGTTGTGATAGGTATAATCGTGGTTGGTAAAAAAGGTCAAGAAAAGAAGGAGCGACCCCGCAATCCCGAAAAAAAGTCCCAAAACAACCTGGGTCAAGGCAAAAAGCGGGCGGCCCGTCCGAGGCTTTACCTTTTGTAACCACAATAAAAAAACCAGACCCGCCGCGATAAAAAGACCCAAAAAAAGTTCCCGGATCCACTGCCGGCGGGGTTTATCCAAAACCGCCGGCCGGTTTACCGCCCGGTTAAGGATCTCGGAGGAGGCGGCTAAAACCCGTTCCTCCCCGTAGGGATCGACATACCGGAATCCCTGAATCCGGGCCTCGATTTCCCCGGGAAGAAACATCTCTTCCCAGACCGTTATGGGGGTGTCGATGTCCTGACCCATGAGGAAATTGAGGAACCAGTCAAAAAAGGGGGAAAACCACGTATGCCGGCGGACATGCTGCCGTAGGGTAAAACGGCCCGGGGCCTCTCCAAACCGTTCCTTAAATTGGCCGTCCGTGGCAAGATCGATAAGATCCCGAATCCGGGTAGCGCAGTTGTCTTTAAAATGGTGGTAATAATAGTCCCGGTTTTCCGGAAGCACATTTTGTTCCGCATAACGCCATACCGCTTCTTTTTGTACAGCCGGCAGATCCAATGTGTAGAGGGTTACATCCCGATTGGTTTTGATATAATTATTGATATTATCCTCGGTAGGGGAAACCCCGCAGCTATAGAGAAGCCGGCCGAAGGCAAAATTAACAAAAAAATGATCGTTTTTGAAAGAAAAGAGCCCGTAATCGTAGAAACGGCTCCGGCCGGATACGGCGTCTTCCACAATCAGGGCTATATGCCCCCACCAAAAGTACAACTCATCCCCGGGACCCATAACCGCTATCTTAAGGGTAAGATAATCCCCCCGGCTTTTCCCGGTTTCACTCTGGGCGGAAAGGGAAATGCCGGGGAACAGTATAAACATCAACAAAACCAGTAAAACACACGGAAATTGAGCAAAATTACGCACGCTACGCTCCCTCGCAGTTTGTTGCGCTTCGCGCATAAAACCTCCCAAAATCGCCAGAAAAGGCGATTTTTTACCTCGCAAACAGCCAAAGCATACCCATTTATAGTACAACAGGCTGCTAGGCGCCTTTCAATTACTCATCACTGAAAGGAAATGACCCGGTATCATTTTGAAACCGCCTTTATTATTTTGAACAATTATGGCAATCCTGACAATCCCCAGACCCGGTAAAGAACCGATCAGGGCGGAATTTGTTCGGAAACCGCGGTTCCCGAAGGAGTCTATTAAATTTAAGGCTTTTTCTTAATAGAATCTTCAGTTTTTGAACAAATTCCGATAAAAAACGACTTGGGAGAGAACCATGGGGGTCTTGAACAAGTCCGGCGCCGGTTTCAAAACCGGCCGGGTTTTAAAACGGTCTATCGATTGATTTTTATCGAGAAGTAATATAAACTCAAGAGAGGTTTTTTCAAAATTTCAGTTTTAGAAAAGGCTCATTATAAGGAATTATTGTGGCAAAAATTAAGATTTCCGCCGCCCCCTCCATACGCCGGTTACCCTCGTATTTACATACCATCCGGCAATATCAGCATGAGGGGGGCGAATTTATTTCAGGGACCTTAATCGCCCAGGAATTAAACCTGGAGCCTATTCAGGTTCGTAAGGATCTGGCCATTACCGGTATCATCGGTAAACCGAAAAAAGGCTACCCCCTGGAAGCGTTGATCTCCGCCATTGAAACGTTTCTCGGCTGGAACGCTCCCCAGGACGCGGTACTGATTGGGGTGGGAAATTTGGGAACCGCCCTGATGGGATACCAGGAATTCCAATTCCATGGATTAAACATTATGGCCGCTTTTGATAAAAATCATGAAAAAATAGGGACTACCGTACACGGAGTACCCGTATTGGATGTGGAAACCATGGGCATTCAGATCCGTAATTTCGGCGTCAAGGTCGCCATCCTCACCGTACCCTCCGCCTTTGCCCAGAAAACAACGGATATCCTGGTGAACGCGGGAATTGTGGGGATCTGGAATTTTACCAATATAAAACTCAAGGTTCCCGATCAGGTGATAGTCCAAAAAGAGGATCTGTCCTCGGGGTATGCCCTGCTTTGTGTGACCATGCAGGCTAACCGCACGGAAGAAAGGAATGGCAAAAAATCCCGGTGAGTTAAAGACCGGCTCCCAGGGGGAGATGCTCTACAACCGGGTAAAAAAAAGGTACCGCCACCTTAAAAAATGGGCTAAACGGACCGGAACCGATGTACTCCGGCTCTATGACCGGGATATACCCGAAATTCCCCTGGTGTTAGATCTCTACGGCGACGCGGTCTCCGGGGCTCTCTATAAACGGCCCTACGAGAAGGACCCGGCGGAGGAAGCGGCATGGCTTAACGTTATGACCGGGGCAATTTCCGATGCCCTGGAGATTCCCCGGGAGCGGGTTTTCCTCAAATACCGGGAACACCAGCGGGGAAACACCCAATACCGGCGGCTGGGACGGCAAAACTTCGTGCGGGATATCCATGAAGGGGCTTTGACCTTCCGGGTGAACCTGTCGGATTACCTGGACACGGGGTTTTTCCCTGACCGCCGCCGGATGCGGAGCCGGATCCGCTCCGAGGCAGCCGGTAAAACCCTGCTCAACCTGTTCTGTTATACCGGGGCCTTTTCGGTTTGCGCCGCCGCCGGGGGCGCGGCGGCGGTCGATTCGGTGGATATGTCCCGGTCCTACCTGGAATGGGCGGCGGTGAACTTTGGGTTAAACCACTTTACGGCCCTTCCGGTCCCGCCGGAGCTTCTTACCGCCCGGAAACATCCCCGGAGCCGCGGCGATCCCTATCGGCTCATCCGGGCCGACGCCCTCCGCTTTCTTGACGCCGCGCTAACGGCGGGACTTTCCTGGGATATCATCATCCTGGATCCCCCGGCTTTTTCCAACTCAAAAAAGATGACCGCCACCCTGGATATCAAACGGGACCATAAAACCCTCATTTCTCAATGTCTTTCCCTGCTTAAAGCCGGGGGAAAACTCTGGTTCAGCGTTAATGTCCGGAGCTTTCACCTCGATCCCGGGGAATTTCCCGAATGGGAAATTACGAACCTTTCGGCCCTTATGGAGGATGAGGATTTTCGGGGGAAAAAACCGCCCCTTTGTTATACCTTTACCCGGCCCTCATACGGGATTACTCTTTAATATTGTATTTCTTGCGGAACCGTTCAATCCGGCCGGCGGTATCCACTAGTTTCTGCTTACCCGTAAAAAAAGGATGGCAGGCGGAACAAATTTCAACCTTGAGATCCTTGACGGTGGAACGAGTTTCGATCACGTTCCCGCAGGCACAGGTAATCTTGGTTGCCTCGTATTTAGGATGAGTTTTTTCTTTCATCTATAAAATAAACCTCCCGAAAACTTATTAATCTATACCGGCGCTGCCGGTGTTCATAGATCGCAGGAACGCTTCATTATTCTTGGATTTCTTCATCCTGTCAATAAGGAGCTCGATAATTTCGATGTCGTCCATGGGATTGATGACCTTCCGCAGAACCCATATCTTCTGGAGTTCCTCTTCGGTGAGGAGGAGTTCCTCCTTCCGGGTACCGGACTTTTTAATGTTGATCGCCGGGAAGAGCCTGCGGTCGCTGATCCGCCGGTCCAGGTCGATCTCCAGGTTACCGGTCCCCTTAAACTCTTCAAAAATAACCTCGTCCATGCGGCTGCCGGTCTCGATGAGGGCGGTGGAGATGATGGTGAGGCTCCCCCCTTCCTCGATGTTCCGGGCGGCCCCGAAAAA
>JAITKD010000214.1 GCA_031278575.1 Spirochaetaceae bacterium
ATCACCACCGGAACCCGCAAGCCCTGAGCCACGGGGAGTACCGTATGAGACAGGGCATAGGTGGAAATATAGAGGAAAATCCCCTCCACCCGCTTTTACCGGCGCCATAATCTTCCTGCCCCATGCCTTCTCCTTAGCGTACCCTCTGTTTTTATTTGATTAGTATCCGCTGGTTTTTGGAAACTGTACATGGACTTTTTTCTTGAAAAGATGGAAAAAAACGAATATCCATAGATTTTTCTCTTGTGATGATGGAGAAAACATTGTATTATGGACGGGTTATGGAAAATTCTTTTGGAGAAATCCAGGATTCTTTCTTGCACTACCTTCCCTATAGCGGGGAAGATGAAAAAATCGGGATGGTGTGTACCACCGCGGGCAGTATGGAAGTAAAACCCTATGTGGTCTATCCTCCGGGTAAAAACGACCATCCGGTCCTTTTCAGGCAGGTGGCGGAAGGCCGGACCTTGCCGGAATTTCAAATCGTCTATATCACCAAGGGGGAAGGGATCTTTGGGGCCGAAGGTAAAACCTATAGGGTTTTACCGGGTTCTCTGTTATTGATCCTCCCGGGGATAAAACATTTTTATAAACCAACCTTTGAAATAGGCTGGCATGAATATTGGGCCGGTTTTAAGGGCGGGTTTTATTCCAATTTAATGGAGGAAGGGCTCCTTTCCCCGGAACATATTTTTTTTGAGGTAGGGCTTCACAACGACATCGTGTCGATCTTCGGGCAGATCTTCGATGAAGTGCGGACCCAGCAGCCCCTCTATCAGCTCAAGGCCTGCGCGGGGATCCTGACCCTGATCGCGGAAACCCTGACCCAAGAACGCCGGTCGGGGCAGCCGAATTATTACCAAAAAATCGTGGAAAAGGCCAAATACCTTATGGAAACCAATGTTTTTAAGGCGATTAATGTGCCAAACATTTCCGAACAGATAGGGGTCAGCCCCTCAAAACTCAATGAGATATTCAAAACCTATACGTCCATGACTCCGTATCAGTATTACATCCATATAAAAATACATAAGGCCGAAAGCCTTTTGGAACAGGATAATGTTACGGTTAAAGAGGTGGCCTTTAGTTTGGGCTTCGAGGACCCCTACTACTTTTCCCGGCTTTTTAAAAACAAAACCGGGGTGGCCCCTTCGGATTGGAAGACCTATATCCGCCAATGAGGGGCCCGTGCCGGCGGTAAACGCCGGTCTCCCCAAGATTGGTAAAATATCCATCATCAATATATAAATATCCATCTCCCAATTTAAAAATACGTGTTAACATAAGAGGCATGGCAGATATAGCAGAACTTATCACCCTTTCCCGGTATTATGGGGCCGACCCGGACTATGTTATCGCCGGCGGAGGGAATACTTCCTTAAAGGATAAGACGACCCTTTGGGTAAAGGGTTCCGGGACGACCCTGGCGGATATTACCGCCGGCGGTTTCGTCAAAATGGATCGGGGCAGGCTTGCCAAAATATGGGGAAAAACCTACCCTGAAGACCCGGCCCGCCGGGAGGCGGCGGTCCTGACGGACATGATGGCCGCGAAAATGCCCGGGGAGGAACAAAAACGTCCCAGCGTGGAGACCCTGCTCCACGACATCCTCCCCTTTGCCCTGGTGATCCATACCCATCCGGCTTTGGTAAACGGCCTGACCTGTTCGGCCGGGGGCGCCGGGGAGGCCCGGAACGTATTCGGGGAACGGGCCCTGTGGATCCCCGAAGTCAATCCGGGGTACACCCTTTCCTGGGCGGTAAAGGATGTCCTGGACGCCCGGCGGCCCGGCGATCCGGCGGTGATCATCCTCTTGCAAAACCACGGGGTTTTTGTGGGGGCGGATACCCCGGAGGAAATCCGGGACACCTACCGGTATATTATGGATGCCCTGGGTTCAAAAATCATCCGGAAACCGGATTTTTCCGGTAAAACCCCGCAATACGGGCCTTCCGGGGAGGCCGCCGTTGTTCTGGCGGATCTGGCCGGATCACCCTCCGGGCCGGGGACGGTTATCTTTGAGCGAAACCGGGAAATAGCGGCCCTGGTGGAAGACGCCGCCGCCTTTTACCCCGTTTCTTCGGCCTTTACCCCGGATCACATCGTGTATTCCGGCAGCGCCCCCCTCTTTATCGATACCGGTAAGACCCCGGAAAAAAATCTTGCCGAACAGATTGGGGAGGCCTGGAAAACCTACCGGGAAAAAAACGGACGCCCCCCAAAGATCGTGGCCCTCCGGGGAATCGGGGTTTTCGGCGCCGGCCCCTCGGAAAAGGCGGCCCGGCTTGCCCTGGAACTTTTTACCGATGCCGTCAAGGTGGCGGTTTACAGCCAAGCCTTTGGAGGCCCCCGGTTTATGGCGGCCGATAAAATCGATTTTATCAGTAACTGGGAAGTGGAACATTACCGTTCCAAAGTTTCGGGATAACCCATAAGGAGTATAACCATGAAGCCCTATCAGACGACAGAATCCTTGGAACAAGCCTACGGCCTGGCAAAGGAAGTTTACGCAAATGTTGGAATTAATACGGATAAGGCCATCAAAGCCGCCTTGAACGTACCGGTTTCCGTTAACTGCTGGCAGGGGGACGACGTAACCGGTTTTGAAGGCGCCCAGGGCATCACCGGCGGGGGGATCCTCGCCACCGGTAATTATCCCGGCCGGGCCCGGAACGGGGATGAACTGCGGGCGGACGCGGAATTCGCCTTTTCCCTGATACCGGGGAAAAAACGTTTTAACCTCCATATGTTCTACGCCGAGACGGGCAATAAAAAAATAGAACGGGATGAACTGGAGCCGGAACACTTCCAAAAATGGATGACCTGGTCCAAAAAAAAGAAGATTCCCCTGGATTTTAACCCCTCTTTTTTTTCCCATTCCCTGGCCGGTAACGGCACCCTTTCCAGCGCCGACCCAAAGATCCGCAAATTCTGGCTCCGCCATGGCATCGCTTCCCGGCGGATCGCCTCGGCCTTTGGTGCAAACCAGGGTTCCCCCGCGGTAAACGACATCTGGATCCCCGACGGCTCCAAGGACCTTCCCGCGGACCGGCACGGCCCCCGGCTCCGGCTGCGGGACGCCCTGGACGAGATCCTCGCCGTGCCCCTGGACCCGAAAACCATTACCGACGCGGTGGAATGTAAACTCTTCGGCATAGGGAGCGAAGCCTATGTGGTGGGTTCCCATGAGTTTTATCTGGGATACGCGGCAAAAAACCAGGTAAAACTATGCCTTGATATGGGACATTTTCACCCAACCGAAGTTATTTCCGATAAAATATCCGCGGTTCTCCTCTTTACCCCGGGGGCGCTGATCCATTTTAGCCGGGGACTCCGGTGGGATTCGGACCATGTGTCCATATATTCCGACGAATTACGGGAAGTATGCCGGGAAATTTTCCGGCAAAACGCCCTGGATCGTATTGATCTGGCCCTGGACTTCTTTGACGCTTCCATAAACCGTATCGCCGCGTGGACCATCGGCACCCGGAGCCTGCGGAAGGGCATCCTGGAAGCCCTGCTGGAACCCACCAAACTCCTCGTGGAAGCGGAAAAGGCCGGTAGAAACCACGAGCGGCTTGCCCTGATGGAAGAATTAAAAACCTTCCCCTTTGCCGCGGTTTGGGACAAACTCTGCCTTGAGGCGGGGGTACCGGTGGGAACCGATTGGCTGGCCCCGGTGGCGGAATACGAAAAAACCACCCTTTTCAAGAGAAACTAGGGGGAGGAAGTAAACCGGGGGGAAAACAGCCTTTTTCTTTTTTTTAGGTTTTTTTTATTGTTTTTTTTCAATACGAGGGGTATATTTATAGGGAGTGGTTTAAAATTTTATTAGAAAACACTCAAGTTTCGGTAATAAAATGCCGAAACAAGAAATGGCGAGTTTTTTTTATACCCCGGGGGGCCTTGGATCCGCGGTAATGGGTTTCCCGGGGGCTGATATATCCAATATCGGCGTTTAAAAAAAATACTTAACCACAACCGAAGGCAAGGATGCCATGCGGTAGATATTATCAAGGAGGATGACATGATCATCAACCACAACCTGAGCGCGATGTTCGCCGACAGGTCCCTCAAGGTTACCAACAGTAATCTTACCAAATCTATGGAGAAACTCTCCTCGGGGCTTCGTATCAACCGGGCCGGGGATGACGCATCGGGACTGGCGGTTTCCGAAAAAATGCGGAGCCAGATCCGGGGCTTGAACCAGGCTTCCATCAACACCGCCAACGGTATTTCCTTCATCCAGACCACCGAAGGTTATTTACAGGAAAGCCAGGACATCCTGCAGCGGATCCGGGAATTGGCGGTACAATCCGCCAACGGCATCTATACCGATGAGGATCGGATGCAGATCCAGGTGGAAGTATCCCAACTGGTGGATGAAATCGACCGGATAGCCAGCCACGCCCAGTTTAACGGGATGAATATGCTGACCGGCCGGTTTG
>JAITKD010000077.1 GCA_031278575.1 Spirochaetaceae bacterium
ATTAATTCAATCGAGAATTAATCAGTGCTACTTTAATGCCGTATTTGCGTAATGAAATGAGCAAATACATAGGGCAACGATGATTAGCGTCAAGTTAATCATCGTTGCCCTAAGGAAGCACTGATTTATTCAATCGAGAATAAATCGGTGCTACTTTAACGTTGTATTTGCGTAATGAAATGAGCAAATACATTAGGGAAACGCGATTAGCGTCAAGTTAATCAGCGTTTCCCTAACCGCAAGGCGGTAACAAGGGCGGCGGGTTCCTCCCGAATCAGGGCTATCCGCTCCCGGTACCAGGAAAATTACCGGATGAGGAAAGCCGGCAGAGTGCAGGGATCTTAAACCGGATTTTCGAATATTTTTTTTAAATCCGCAACCGCCGATATTTTCTACCGATGAGGCTCTATTCAAGATACGGTATTTGGCGATACGGAATGCGTCAGAATAATGGACGATACCGAAAAAACCAGGAACCCGCGCTTGACCGGTTCGCCGTTACGGGTTCCGTTCTTAAGAAGCGGTTCCCAAAACTGAAGTTTTGGAACCGCCTCAATTACACAAAAATATGCCCCACCCACCGCTTGGTTTTTGGTTTAATCCCGGCAGAGAATCCGCAGGCCCGCCTCTCTCGGCCCTTTATAGGGATATTCATTGGGGGTTACCATGCTGTCCCCCCGGAAGGAGAGAAAAATGGTCCAGGCCGCGCTCCCATAGTAGCCGCCCCGGAGTACCCGAAAGGAACCGCCCGAGGGCCCGGTATAATCCCGGCCTCCCGGAATGCCCCCGTAGCCGGATTTGCCGTCATACCAGTCCCAGCACCATTCCGCGATATTGCCGCTCATATCGAAAAGTCCAAGCTGATTGGGTTTTTTTGTTCCCTTCCGCTGGCAGGCGTTTCCCGAGGTTTTGAAATACCAGACGGCGTAGTCCATGTTGTTTACGGCAGGATATCCCGCATAGCTGTATTTGTATCCGCCGGTATTGAGCCCGCTTTGCCCATTAGCCGCTCCCATAGCCGCCCAAAGCCATTCCATTTCCGTGGGCAGCCGGTAGCCGTTGGCGTTCCAGTTGACGGTGATGTTCCACTGCCGATCACCGTTTTTGGAGGGTGCTTTACCCCAGGAGTCGGGGTTCGTCTGGTTATTCAGGGAATAAACCGGGGTTTTCTTCTCCAGCATACTCAGTTTGTTACAGAATATGACCGCCTCGTACCAGGTTACTCCGTTGGCGGGGAAGTCATTCCCTTCCGTACCCCGGTTATACCCCGTTACTCTTCTCCATTCCTCCTGGGTAAGCTCGTATTTTCCTATACTGAAGGGCCTGGTTATCTCCATGGGGTTTCCCCCCTCAAGGAGGAAGCGGCCGGCGGGAACCGTTTCAGCGGGAACCAACTCCCGGATGATCCTGAAGGTATAGGTGGTTTTGGTTATCCCGTCCGGATCCTTTACGGTGTATTGTACCGGAGCGTTCTCAAAAAACTGTACGGTATGTTTTGTCCCGCTTTTGGGTTCCGCCTCCGCGTTGGCGGCGATACTAAAGGTAAAGACCGCCTCCGCCTCCTGGCTGGGAAGCCAGAAGGTATAATCCGTTTTTCCGTCGGCCATGCCTGCCATGGGCCTGTTGTTTATCTTCAAATCCTGTATCGCCGTGAAGGGCATGAATTTGGCCGTCACGGTTACATCGTCATTAGGCATGGCGAATTGTAGGGTTTGGGGGTCGATGTTTTTTTCCTGCCCGGCGGTATCCAGGTATTTCAGACTCTTGGCCTCGTAGCTGTTCCCGTTGATCGGCATTACCGTGAGGGTAATGGTTTCGCCCGGATAGGCTTTTTCAGGGTTGACGCTGATCTGTCCTCCGTTTAAGTTTTTGTCAATCCGTACCCGGTGTTCAACCGATTCAAATTCCCCCAGGATGGTGATGTGTTTTCCGGGCATGGTGAACGTTTCGCTTATGGGCGTTATGGCGCCGTCATTCCCCGCATATTTCAGGCTTCCTTTTTTCAGTCCGTATTTGGGATCCGGGTTGATGGTCAGCGTTATGGTTTCGCCGGCGGTGGCGGTATCGGTGTTCACGGAGATCCGTCCGTGGGACGCGGGGTTAATCCGTATCGTATACGCGGCGCCGCTCACGGGCTCGAATTCCGCGCCTACCAGTACAGGGGATTCGGGGAGCTTAAAGGTCCTGGTTGTGTCCGAAACGGATGTGGCCGGAGAATTTTTGTCGATCCTGAAATTGAGGGTTCCCGGTTTATATTTGTATCCCGCGTCCGGGGTAATCCAGAGGAAAATCTCCGTACCCTTTGGCCCGGATTCGGGGGCGGGGCTGATATGGCCGTTGGCGGTAACGTCGGAAAATATCATATAGTTTCCCGGGGGCAGTTTTTCAAATTCCGCCTGGACCGTTACGTGATCCGCCGGCAGGAAAAAGGTTCTGGCCACTTCATCAATGGAGACGCTCCAGCCGGAACCGCCCGAGTACCGTAGGGTATTCGTTTTCAGCCGGTACCCGAAATCGGGATAGAGCTGGAGGGATATGACGGTTCTTTCGCCGCCGTATGCCGGGACCGCCAGGATCCGCCCGTGATCGGTCATGTCCGTCCGAACGGTATATTGGCCGGGGGGCAGGGGTTTGAATTCCGCGCGGGCGGTTACGTGTTCAGGGGGCATCTCAAAATTTTGGGATATTTCATTAACCTGCTGATCCACCGAGGGCCCTTTTATTTTAAGGCTGTTTGGAACCAGGACATACCCCGGATCGGGAATTACATGGAGGTATACCGGTGTTTTTTCTTTTCCGTATCCGGGATCCGGGATGATCCGTCCGTTCAGGATGTTTCCGATGCTTACGGTATAATCATCCGGTGCGGGAACCGGTACGAATTCCGCGGCGACCATAACATGATCCGCCGGCATGATAAAGGTTCTTCGCCGCTCATTGATCGCCAGTTCTCCGGCGGAACTTGAATATTTTAGGCTCTTTTCCTTGAGGATGTATCCCGGATCGGAGTTTACCTGAAGGTAGACCTCCGCTCCCGCGGGACTGAATTCCGGCCGGGCAAAGATCCGCCCGTTTTGCGTCACGCCGATCCGGACCGTATAATCCATCCCGTCGTGAAGGGACTCAAATTTCGCGGTAACCAGTACATGTTTGTCCGGCAGCAAAAAGGTCCGGGTAAACTCGTCAACAGGCATATCGTTGTATTTCAAAGAACCGCTTTTGTACCGGTAGCCGGGATCGGGGATAACCGCCAGGTATACCGGGGTACCCGGGACGCCAAATTCCGGCTGGGCAACGATGACGCCGTGGTCCAGATCGTCAATCTTGACCGATATGGAGAAGTTTTCCGCGGGAAGGGGCTCAAAAAGTGCGGAAATCGTTACATTCCGGGCGGGGAGGCGGAAGGTCCGGAGTATTTCGTCAATAGCCGCGTCTCCGCCGTCCCCGTGGTATTTCAGGGACCCCTTTTGCAGCCGGTACCCCGGGCGGGGACTCACCATGAGGATAATTTCACTTCCGGCGTATCCTGATGAGGGTCTTGCCGCAATGGCGCCGTTTTCCGGGGTTTCGATTGAAACCGTATAGACCGTATGGACCGTTTTGCCGGCCAAAGAACCGTCCGGATCTCCAAGGATATTGTTGATAAAAAAATTATTGCAACCCGCCAAAAACAGGACGGTCGAAAAAAGAGAGAAAAAACGTTGCATAGTAAAATAACCTCATACACAATGACATTACTCGGAAATCGTAATTTCCTAAGGAAGCGCTGATTTATTCAATCGAGAATAAATTGGCGCTACTTTAATGTTGTATTTGCGCAATGAAATGAGCAAATACATTAGGGAAACGCGATTAGCGTCAAGTTAATCAGCGTTTCCCTAAGGAAGCATTGATTTATTCAATCGAGAATAAATCGGCGCTACTTTAACGTTGTATTTGCGCAATGAAATGAGCAAACTTTAAATTTAACGGTCGCTGAAAAGCAGAGCTTCCCGAAAAGCGCCGGGTGAACCGGGGTAAAAATCTTGTTTGCCCTTTTGGCCCATGTTAAAAACGGTAACCGGCGCTAATCCCGGCGCCCCATATAAAGGGGTAACCGGTACGCAGATAAGGCTCCACGTACCATTGATTGAAGGGGATTCGAAGCCCCACCGCAAGATCCCCCAATACAGCCGGCTTGACTACCGCGTCTTCAAAGATGATACTGGTTCCCATACCGGCCTGGGTAAAAAAGGAAAGTTCTTTCAAATTCCCAATATACCAGCGGACAAAAATCTCCGGTTCCAGTATCATAATATGCGCCATGTTATGACTAAAACCGAATTTGATTCCCGCTGCCAGGTTGGGGAGGATCTCGTAATCGGCGCTTGCCTCGGTCCCCAGGGCGGCGGCTTTACGGGTATTCATATTCCCTTCGATGCCAAGACCAAGCGTGATCTGTTTCGTCTCTTGCGCTCCAACAAGATTTATCAGTGTGATAAACACGATGAGCGGCAACAAAACCTTGTTCATATATTCTCCATCAAAACAAATGTGTGTGTACTATTCCCAAGTAACATGAGATTGTAAGGTAAATAGCGGTTCAATGAGATGAAATTTCTCCGGCATATTCTTTGTATTACTGTTTTTAACCGTTCCGAGAGACAATATCAATATCGCAATGCTTCATATAGTTCTTTAGGGAAACGCTGATTAACTTGACGCTAATCGCGTTTCCCTTTTATTCCCTTTTATTTTCGATTGAATAAATCAGTGCTTCCTTAGAATATTATGATACTAATATAATATATATATGAGATAACGTCAAATTATTAATGAAAATTATACCATGGACTTGTTCAAAAACCCCATGGTTCTCGACCAAGTTTAATTGACGAAATCTATTATTTGGATAGGGACTCAAAGGTGTTTTGGGCGGAGACTCCCGACAGGGGGAACCGCGGTTTTGCGGAATTACTTCGGAGTCCCGGTCTACTCCACCCTTCCCGTGGTCCGCCAGCGTTCTATCCGGTCATAGGCGGCGTTAAGCCGGGCGGCCTTTTCCGTGGCCTTTTTCAGGTTCTCAGGATGTCCTGCGTGACGGTCGGGGTGGTGTCTTTTGAGGAGTTGTTTATACGCCGCCTTACATTCCTCCGCCGAAGCCCCCGGACTAAGCCCCAGTTCCGCGAAATCCTTATCCAAGGCATGGGGAATCCCCGCGGTCTTACCGGCCTGGTTATGATTCCCGCCGGCGGCGGCATGGCCGTACCGGGCATACCCGCCGCGGTGGGTTCCGGTTTGGGAAGCGGTCTTTTTCCCCCCCGATCCGCCGGAAAGATAGTCGTTTAACTCTTCAAAAGCCGCTTCAATATCCGGATCCTGAAAGGATGACTGCCATTTTCCGGTGGAATGACCAAAAATATGGTCGTCCTCATCATGGAGATAACTTTTGATAATAGTTTCAATCCGATCAAAAAACCCCATACCCTAAATATATCCGTTATTACAAAAAATGTGCAGTAGGCGCTTGACCGTAATGCCCAATTCCTATGCGTTTATCCCGTGGAACAGCCGTATCTACTTGAAAAAAGCTCCTCCGGCGGGTATGCTGGAAATATCCTGCTGATTTTACCGCGTTTTTGATGATTAGCCTTGTCCGGAAACCGCGGTTTTCGGGCAAAAATCTTTAAAAACGGTAGAACACGGAATATTGCAAGACCGGTGAGACAGCCGGCCGGGTTGTTGAAAAAGCCGGTTCCAAAACCAACCGGGTTTTGGGAATGGCGCTCTATTATACGTTTTGAGGATCCTCTATGAAATTGAGTCAGACCTTTATTCCCACCCTGCGGGAAGTCCCCGGGGACGCCCTTATCGCAAGCCACCGGCTGATGTTCCGTTCGGGGATGCTCCGAAAGCTCTCCAACGGCCTTTTTGCCTATCTGCCCCTGGGACTCCGCTCCTTCCGTAAGGTGGAACGGATCATCCGGGAGGAGATGAACGCCATCGGTTCCCTGGAAATTAAGCCCACGGTGGTGGTTCCCGGTGATTTATGGAAGGAATCGGGCCGCTGGGAGACCATGGGGGAGGCGCTACTCCGGGTAAAAAACCGGCTGGGGACGGATTTTGTGGTATCCCCCACGGCGGAAGAGGCCTTCACCGCCCTGGTCCGGGACGAACTCTCCAGTTACCGCCAGCTTCCCTTGACCCTCTACCAGATCAACACCAAATACCGGGACGAGATCCGTCCCCGTTACGGGGTGATGCGGGGGCGGGAATTTGTGATGAAGGATGCCTATTCCTTCCATACCGGCGAAGATAGCCTGGACGAAACCTATCAGGCCATGGGCCGGGCCTACCGGCGGATATTTAAGCGCTGCGGCCTTACGGTGATCCCCGTGCGGGCGGATTCGGGGGCCATGGGGGGGAGCGGTTCCGAGGAATTTATGGTGGAGAGCGGGATCGGGGATAATACCCTGCTCCTCTGCCGGGCCTGTGATTACGCGGCCAATGTGGAAAAAGCCGCCTGTAAACCCGACTGGGCCGGAGGTGAAGGGGAAACCCTCTCCCCGGAAGCCGCCCGGGCCGCCGCCGCTTCCACCGCGGCCGTCGAAAAAATCGACACCCCGGAGGTAAAAACCATCGAAGAACTCTGCGGTTTCCTCAAAACCGGCGCAAAACGGTTCATCAAAACCCTGATCTACCGGGCGGTAAACGGGGAACTGGACCTCTCCTCCGCTCCGGGAAATTACCGGGGAGAAAAACGGCCTTCCGGGGAACCGGGTTACGGAGCGGCCTTTTTCGCGGTCCTCATCCGGGGGGATCTGGAGGTTAACGAAATAAAACTCGCCGCGGCCCTCAAGGCTTCGGAGGTGGCCCTGGCGGCGGATAGCGATGTGGTGCGCCTTACCGGGGCGCCGGTAGGTTTCGCCGGCCCCGTGGGCCTGGAAGGGATCCCCGTCATCGCCGATCCTTCCGTAACCGCCCTGAATGACGTGGTTACCGGCGCCCTGGCCAAAGACCTCCACTACACCCATGTCGCCTACGGGAGGGACTTTGTCCCGTGGCTGGTTACGGACATCCGTACCGTCAAGGCCGGGGACCGCTGCCCCCTCTGCGGGGGGGAACTCTACGAAAAGAAGGGGAATGAGCTGGGGCACATCTTCAAACTGGGGTATAAGTACACCCGGTCCATGGGGGTGAGTTACCTCGACGAGGCGGGCAAAACCCGGATCCCCGCCATGGGCTGTTACGGCATAGGCCTGGACCGGACCTTGGCCAGCGTGATCGAGGAACACCACGATGAGGCGGGGATCATCTGGCCCATGACCGTGGCCCCCTATCAGGTGATCCTCATCCCCATCAAATACGAGGGGGCCGTCAAAATCGCGGCGGATGGCCTTGTTTCGGCCCTGGAAGACCGCGGGGTCGAGGTACTGTTGGACGACCGGAACGAGCGGCCCGGGGTCAAATTCAACGATGCGGACCTCATGGGCATCCCCTACCGGGTGGTGCTGGGGGACAAAAACCTGAACCTGTCGCCCCCCATGGCGGAAGTTAAACACCGCCGGGATAAGGAAAACCGCCTGGTAGAACTGACCCGGGCCGCGGAGGAACTCACCGGCCTGGTATACGGGGAGTTGGGGGAACTCAACCGGTAGTGGCGGCCGGATGGACCGCCGCGTACACGTACCGGTTGTGTATCGGTTGCTGGTCCCGGCCGTCAGGGTAATCGTATTAAAAGGCTCAAAGGGAGGATATTTCTACTGGCCGTAGACATTATCCTAATAAAACCTTGACAGATCTTTCCAATTGGGTTAATTTAAAAGTGTTTTATAGACTTCATCGAGAGACTAGCTCATCTGGATAGAGCGTCAGCCTCCGGAGCTGAAGGTGGTGGGTTCGAGTCCCGCGTCTCTCAACGGCTTAATTCCTTACCGGTTAAGGAATTAGCGAAATATGAATGGTCAGACCTCCGCCGGATTTCTACGCCGGCGCAGAACGGCGGAACACCGGGGAATTTGACGCCCAAGGCGTTGAATATCTATACCTAACCCTGTCCGCTAAAACTGCCGATACTGTTATCGTATGAATGCCCTTGCCGTATTATATGGAGGAAGCCTTTCGGAGGCGGCCTTTGACCACGTTTTTTTCGGTAAAAACGCCCTGGATCTTGCCCGGGAAAGGGCCGGAGCCTTTCCGGGGGTGGAGAAAACCATCCTGTTGACGGGGGAAGACTTTGAAAGCCAAGGGGGTTCCGCCGCCCCGGATGGGCTTAATTTTGAGCTGCGTACCCGGCCGGTATGGACTAAAAAGGTCCTCCTGGATACCCTGGCCGATGTCTCCCGGGGGTTTGATCTCACCTATTTTGCTTGGGCGGATTGTCCCCTGCTGGACCCTGTCCTCGCGGGAACCATCAAGGAACGGCATATTCGTTATGGGGCGGAATATTCCTATGCCGACGGCTGGCCCTACGGCCTGGCCCCGGAACTCCTGGCTCCGGGTACGGCGGCGATCCTTTCAAAAATTCTGGGAGATTCCGATGAGCCCCTGGAACGGGATGCGGTTTTTTCCGTAATCCAGCGGGATATCAACTCCTTTGATATAGAAACCGAGATTTCCCCGGTGGATCTACGGCACTATAGGCTGAACCTTACGGCGGATTCAAAACGGAACCTGCTGCTCTTGACCCGCCTGGTTTCGGCGGGACTTTCCGGCGCCCGGGGGGTGGAGGGGATCCTCACCGAAAACCCCGGACTGCTCAGGACCCTCCCGAATTTTTACCCGATCCAGGTCTCCGGGCCTTGTCCCCAGCGCTGCGAACACTGTCCCTATCCCCGCCTTGGCCCGCGGGAGGGCTTTCTGGATATCCCCCAATTTGAATCCCTGCTGGAAAAAATCGTAGGCTTCTCCGGGGATGGGGTGATAGATCTTTCCCTCTGGGGGGAATTATCCCTCCATCCGCGGAAGGAAGAGTTGATCCGCCTCGTCCTGGATCGGCCCGGCCTTTCCCTGGTAATTGAAACCTCCGGTATCGGATGGAAGCCGGAAGACCTTGACGCCCTGGCGGAGGAGGCGGCGGCGGCCAAAAAGCGGAAGGCCCCCATGCCCCCCCTTTCATGGATAATTTCCCTGGACGCCCAGGACCCGGAACAATACCGGAAGATCCGGGGGGCGGGGTATACCGAAGCGGTAGAATGTGCCAAAAAACTCATAAGCCTTTTCCCCCGGGACGCCTATGTTCAAGCGGTCCGAGTAAAAGGTTTTGAGGATGACATCGAGGGGTTTTACCGGTTCTGGAAAGCTGCGGGGGCTCAAATAATCATCCAAAAATACGATGATTTTTGTGGTTTTCTTCCGGATTTACGGGCATCCGACCTCTCCCCCGTCAGGCGCCGGCCCTGCTGGCACCTTATGCGGGATATGGCCATACTCCTGGACGGGACGGTACCCCTTTGCCGGGAGGAACTTTCCGGCGGGCGGATCCTGGGGAACGCCTTCCGGGAACCTCTGGAACTTCTTTGGTCCCGGGGAGAAAAATTCTACCGGGAACAGTGTATTCCGGAATATTCCGGATTGTGTGCGGGGTGTGATGAATACTATACCTACAATTTTTAACGACACCATGCCTTCATATACCGCGGTAGGCGGTATAGAACGGAGCGCGTCCACCGGCCTCTCGGCAATACTCCTCAACCGGGGCGGCAGGTACCCCCGGCGGACCCTGTTTCAGGAACTTGAAAAAATAGGTTTTGACTATATCATTTCCATAGAGGGGCCCCAGGAACGGTACGATTTAGAAGAATTATCGGGCCGGTTTCCCTCGGTACGGTTTATCCTCCTCAAGGAAACGATAACTCCCGGGGAACAGATAAACCTGGCGGTTTCCGAATTAACCAGCCCCCTCTTTTTTGTACTCTGGAATGATCTGCGCCTTCTTTATGGGGGAGGGGCGGAAAAAATCGCGGATCGGCTCTTATGCCCGGAAAACACAATCCCGGAGGATCCAAAAAATACCGGTCAACGGCTTTGTACGGTACCGGTTATTCAGAATTCCCACTATGAAACCCTCCCAACCCTGATTGCCCCGGCTTTTTCACGAAAAAGCCTTAAAACCTTTCCCTTTGCCCCCCTCAAAGAGGGATTATCCACCCTGTATCCCTTTGACGGGGTGGGAATTTACGACCGGGATCGTTTTGTCAGGCTGGGGGGATTTGACGGAACGCTAAAAACCCCCCATTGGCAGCTTATGGATTTTGGTTTCCGGGCGTATCTTTGGGGAGAGGCAATACAATGTACCCAACTGGTCCGTTTATGTTATGACGGAGAAGTCCCGGCGGAGGATAGTACCGCCGAAGAAAGTTACCGGCGTTTTTATCTTAAGAATTTGGCGCCGGTATTCCGGGGGGATAGCGCCCATATTCCCCTGCGGCGTTTTCCGACATATCTATTCAGGACCGGCTTTGATCCCTTTTCCGCCTGGGAAGATTTTTCCGCGGCCCGGCGTTGGGTTAAAACCAACCGTTTCCGCTTCCGTACCGATGCCCGGGTGATAACCGACCGCTGGGATCATCCCGAATCATGACCGCCCTGGTGCTCCAGGCGAGACTTGATTCCAGCCGCCTGTACCGTAAGGCCCTGCTGCCCCTGGACGGAATCCCCCTCATTTCTTTGGTTATGGATGCCTTAAAAGCCGTTCCCTGCGATCTCCGTGTCCTGGCCTGCCCGGAGGATAGTTTCCGGGAGTTTCTTCCCCTGGCGGACGCGGGGGGATTTGAGCTGGTTTCCGGCCCCAAGGAAGATGTCCTGGGCCGTTACGCTCAGGTTATTCGGCGTTTTACCCCGGATCGGATCATCCGGGCCACCGGGGATAATCCCTTTGTATTTGCCGATGCCGCCGCGGCCATAAACCAAGAGGGGGTGGAACGGCATGCGGACTATGCCGGGTACGGCGGGCTTCCCTACGGGGCCGGGGTAGAATCGGTCTCCGCCGAGGCCCTGCTCAGGGCGGAACGGGAAGCGGCTGCCCGGGAGGAACGGGAACACGTATGCCCCTACCTGTACGGCCATCCTGAACGGTTTCTCCTCCACCGCCCCCTGGCCCCCGTGATCTGGCGGGACCCTTTTCTGCGGCTTACGGTGGATACCCCGGAGGATTATCAACGGGCCCAATCCCTCTCCCGGGCCCTGACGGAGGAATCCGGGGAGATGGCCCGGTATCAGGGGGAGACCATTATCAGGATATCAAAAAAACTCTTTCGGGAACCGGGGGAACTTCCATGAAGGCCGGAACGGTTTTGGTGATCCCCGCATGGGAAAAGGGAAGGGGAGGGGGGCATCTGATCCGGTCGCTCACCTTGGTACGGGATCTCCGTTCCCTCGGCGGGGAGGCCTGTCTTTACCTGCCGGTCGTTTCCGGGGAAAGGGTTAAACCGGATTATCGTGAGGCTGCCGCGGATCTCGTGGATTCTTTTAATTCCGCCTGGATCATGGATGCCGGTCAAAAACCGGAAGAAAAAAAGTGGGACCTGATTGTGGCGGATAGGTTCAAAACTTCCCCTGAGGAATTCCGAATCTGGTCGGCCTGGGGCCCCCTGGTGGGTTTAGATGAAGGCGGCGTCCGGCGGGATCGTTTTGATTTCCTCCTGGACTTGCTCCCCGGTCCGCCGGGGCGCTCCTCGCCTAACATGACTTCCCCGGAACTCCTCCCCCTGCCCAAAAACCGGCGGCCTTCTTTTTTTACCCCCCCGTATGCCGGGGAGGGGCCGGTTTCCGGCGGGGCCTTACCCCCGGCTCCCTTCAGAATCCTGGTGAGTTTTGGCGCCGAAGATCCCGCGGAACTTTCCCTTGCCGCGGTCCAGGCCCTGGTCAATCCCCCGGAGGCGGAGATTACCCTCCTTTTTGGGGGCCTCAATAAAAACGCCGCCCTTCAACCCCCGACGGAAAGATCGGGGCTCCGGGTTCTCAAAAACATCGGGGAACTCCGGGAAAAACTCGCCGGGTACGACCTCCTCGTGACCCATTTTGGGCTTACCGCCTTTGAGGCCCTCCACGCCCGGGTGCCGGTACTCCTGGCTGCCCCCGGCCCGTACCACCAAAGACTGGGACGCCGGGGGGGATTTATTTCCGCGGGAACCGGTAAAAAAGGGGCGGCCCGGCTTGCCCGGTTTTTGTATACGAAAAACCGGCTTGATCCTCAAAAACTGTATGCCATAGCCGGGGCCTGTGAAAAAATCGCCCGCCGCCATAACCTGGCGGGGGAGCGGCACGGAGATCTGGCCCTCCTCCTCCGGGAATTTACCCCGATCCTGCCCGCCGCCTGCCCGGCCTGCGGTAAGGGGGAACGCCGAAATCACCGGGTCCTCGGCCGGTTCCCCCGGAGGACCTATAGGTCCTGCCCCCATTGCGGTATGGTCTATATGCTCCGTTTGTCAAAGCCTTCCATAGAATATGAAACCGATTATTTTTTCGGGGCCTATAAACAACAATACGGAAAAACCTATCTTGAGGATTTTTCCAACCTAGTAAAGGCGGGAAAAATCCGGTTGAAACATATCCGCTCCCTCCTCCCCCGGACGAAGGGGGATATGCCCCGGCTTCTGGATCTGGGATGCGCCTACGGCCCCTTTCTCACCGCGGCCCGGGAGGGGGGATTTTCGCCCGTGGGCATGGATCCCGCGGAGGACCCGATCCGTTATGTCCGGGACGAGTTGGGTTTCCCCGCCTTTCAGGGCTTTTTCCCCGAATCGCCCCCGGAATTCCGGGACCAGGATTTCGAGGCCGTAACACTTTGGTACGTGATTGAACATTTTGAAGACCCCCGGCGGGTCCTGACGGAAATAAACCGCCTCCTTAAACCCGGCGGGGTCATGGCCTTTGCGACCCCCTCCTTTGGGGGAATTTCCCGCCTGAAATCCCGAAAAAAATTTCTTGAAAAAAGCCCCGCCGATCACTGGACCCTGTGGTCCCCCCGCCGGTGCGGTAAAATTTTGAAATCCCTGGGGTTTACGGTAAAAAAGATCCGGATCACCGGCCATCATCCCGAACGGTTTCCCCTGGCGGGGCCCTTTTTAACGAAAAAGATCGGCCCGGTCTACGGTTTTTTTTATGGGATCAGCGTGATTTTTGGCCTGGGAGATACCTTTGAGGTATACGCAATAAAAAACAAAAGGAGGGTCCCATGACCTTTACCCATAATGAACGGATTTTGATCCTTGGCGCGGGGATCATGCAGGGGCCTGCCCTGAGGATAGCCAAGGAAATGGGACTTAAAACCGCGGCCGTAGACGGGGATCCCCGGGCTCCCAACGCGCCCCTGGCGGATCGTTTCGAGTGTATTGATCTCAAGGATACGGAGGGGATCACCGCTTTTGGGCGGCTGCTCCAGGCCGAAGGGGGGCTTTCGGGGATAATGACCGCGGGAACCGACTTTTCCGCATCCGTCGCCTATGCGGCGGAAAAACTGGGCCTGCCGGGGATCCCCTACGAAGCGGCCCTCAACGCCTCGGATAAGGAACGGATGCGCCGGTGTTTTAAACAGGCCGGCTTGCCCTCCCCGGAATTTATAGTCCTCCGGCAGCGTCCTGAACCGGGATTTGCCCTTCCCTTTGGGTATCCGGTGGTGGTAAAACCGGTGGATAACATGGGGGGCCGGGGCTGCCGCAGGGTGGATTCCCCGGCCGGCCTGGAACCGGCGGTACAGGATGCCCTCAAGTTTTCCCGATCCGGCAGGGTCATAGTGGAGGAATATATGGACGGGCCGGAATTTTCCCTGGACGCCGTGGTGTACCAGGGGGAAATCACCCTCTGCGGCTTTGCGGATCGGCACATCTATTTCCCCCCCTATTTTATTGAGATGGGTCATACCATGCCCAGCGGCCTGGACGACCAATCTCGGGCCCTGGTCCGGGAAGCGTTTACCGCGGGGATCCGGGCGCTGGGTATTATCCAGGGAGCCGCCAAGGGGGATCTCAAACTCAGTTCCCGGGGCCCTATGATCGGGGAAATCGCCGCCCGCCTCTCCGGGGGATATATGTCGGGCTGGACCTACCCCTACGCTTCGGGGGTGGAACCGACCCGGGGGGCAATCCTGGCCGCCCTGGGGATACGGCCCGAAACGCCGGCCCCCTATCGGAATTGGACCAGCGCGGAACGGGCTTTTATCTCTATCCCCGGCAGGATCCGGTCCATCCGGGGGTTGGAAGAGGCGGGAACCGCCGGATATGTCAGGGACCTTTTCCTCAGGGTCCAGGCCGGGGATCGGGTCCGTTTCCCCGAAAACAACGTGGGTAAGTGCGGTAACATCATCAGCGCCGCCCCTTCCCGGGAAACCGCCGTGGCCGCGGCGGAAGGGGCGGCCCGTTTCATTGGAATCCGTCTTGAAGCGCCGGACGGGGAAACGGAAGCCTTCCTCACCGGAGGTCCCTTCCCCGGGCAGACAACTCCGGCGGAACCTATTCCTCCTGCTTTTCAGGTTCCCTCGCCGGTTCTGGATCGGCTTTTTGCCCTGCCCGAACCGGCGGTTCCCCCCGGCGGGACCGGGGATTTTTTCATCCTTCCCTTCCCGGAATTCACCGAATCGGGCATTCAGGACTATATGGGCAGGTCCGTGGAAACGTCCCTTGCCATGGTACGGGATTTAACCGGGCGCCCCCTTCCCCTCGGGGCGGAAAACGATATGAAGGGGATCCCCCTGGGACGGAGTTTTTGGGCCGCCCTGATCCGCGGCGGCTACCAGGGGGGGGCATATTGGGTGGATCGTTTGGTTTATCAATAAAAAACAGGAGGAATTTCGAGACATCATGACCGGTGGAAAAGGACGGTTCGGTATTGGACTTGTTCAAGAACCCCATGGTTCTCGAACAAGTCTCGCAAAATGGGGAACATTTTGCTGTTTTTTATCGGAATTTGTTCAAAAACTGAAGTTTTTGAACAACGCTATTATTTTCCTCTTTATGGCATTTTCCGGGGCATTTCTTTTGGCGCAAACGCCGAATCAGAAGGCCCTTGAAAAAAATGAAAAAATTCTTGCCCTGGACGAAACCTTAACCCGGCTTGGGGCGGAACTCTCCTGGGATCCCTTTTTTGGCTCCGGGATTTTATCTGTTTCCGGACACTACGCCGTTTTTGAGACGGGGAACGCCGGGGAGGAGGGGTTCCTCTTAATTGACGGCCGGGAACTTTTCCTGGTTCCGGCCCCGTACCTGGAAGGGGGGCTCCTCCGTTTCCCTGACGCCTTTGTAACCTCCCTCGGGGAGCGTCTGGACAGGGCCCTTCAGGACACCCGGTTCCGAATCGCCGCGATTATCCTGGATCCCGGCCATGGCGGCAGGGATACCGGGGCGGTGGGGAATCATGTGCTGGACGGAAAACAGGTCCGGGTCGTTGAAAAAGATATTACCCTCAAGGTTTCCCTGGATATTTATTCCCGGCTGACATCGAGTTTTCCCGACAAACGGATCCTCCTCACCCGGGATACCGATACCTATCCTACCTTGGAAGACCGGGTAACCATAGCCAATTCGGTTTCCCTGAAGGAAAACGAGGCCATTCTGTTCATATCTATCCACGCCAACGCCTCCATGAATAAAAATGCCCGGGGATATGAGGTATGGTATCTTACTCCGGAATACCGCAGGACCGTCATTGACGAGGAAAAATATGACGATCCCCGTGAAATTATATCCATCCGCAACGCCATGCTGGAGGAGGAATTTACTACCGAAAGCATCATGATGGCCCAATTTATTATGAACCGTTTTAAGGAACAGGTTGGCTCCCGCTTGCCCTCCCGGGGTATCAAGGCGGAGGAATGGTTTGTGGTCCGGAATGCCCGGATGCCCTCGGTTTTGGTGGAATTGGGGTTTGTCACCAACGAAGCGGACGCCCGGCTTATGATCAACGACAGCTACTTGAAGAATTTTTCAGAGGCGATATATAATGGTATA